>JAJDNM010000149.1 GCA_022340665.1 Acidobacteriota bacterium
GTTGGTGGCCGACGGCGACGGTCGATTCGAGCTCGATCCGGTGCCGGAGCTGCCATTCGTGCTCTTCATCGCGCGCCCTGACGGGGTGGCCCTGAAGCCGGTCACCATAGAGGCGCTGCCGAACGACGGACCGCTGATGATCGAAGTCTTCCCGGCGGGGGAAACGGTAACGGTTGTCAGTGGCGTCGTGCCGGATCTCGAACTGCCGCCGGCGGTTGCTTCAACCGTCATGGGCCGTGGTGATCTCGGACAGCGTCTCCCGGCGCAGCTTTTTCAGGTATTGGAAAATCTCCCAGGGGCTGGGGCGAGCGGCAATGGCCACGCGGCCGTGCCGAGTATTCGTGGATTGGCCCAGCATCGGACGTTGCTCCTGCTCGACGACGGTCGGGTCAGCTCGGAACGTCGGGCGGGCGCGTCGGCCACCTATCTCGATCCGGAGACGATCGAAGAGGTGGAGGTCGTGCGCGGACCAGGATCGGTCGCATACGGATCGGACGCATTCGGTGGGATCATCCGTGCCCGCACGCGCATGCCCGACCCGCAGGGGACGAGAAAACTCCGCTACAGCATATTCGGTGGCATGGGCCTCGAGGAGGTGGGTGCGGCAGCGGAGGCGACGACCTCCCTGTTTGGCGGTGGCCTGATGCTCGGCGCCCACTATCGTCATTACGACGATTACCAGAGCCCTGAGGGTACGGTTTTCAACTCGGGCTCGGAGATGCACGGTTTCAGAACCGGTTGGCAGGCGGCCGTTTCGGGCGGGATCTTCCACATCGGGTGGCGGACCGATCTGGCGCGTGACGTCGGCAAGCCAACACCCGAGTCGAATGTCCGAAGGGTCTACTACCCCGAAGAGGCCTCCAACCGCCTCAGCCTCGGTTTCGAACGGCCAGGCCCAGGCGACTGGAATCGCTTCAGCCTCAACTTCTCGTGGGACGACTACTCGCTGACCCTCGCCAAAGACCGCTTCGCGACCGAGTCGACGCCGCGCGACGTGGCTTCATCGAAGGTCGATGCCAACGACTATTCGATCCGGGCGGACGCGGAGCGTCTCCTCGGCGATTGGCGAATGGTGCTGGGGGCTGACCTCAGTGGGCGTTACAATCTCGAGGCAACCAATGAGTACACGACCTACGGGGATGGCGGCACCCCGATCAAAAACGACCGCACGAACAGCATCGAGGATGCACACGGCAACGATTTCGGGCTCTTTATTGCAATCGGTCGCGCTGTCGGGCGGTGGCAGCTGGACATCGGCCTGCGCGGCGACGGAGTTTGGAGCGCCAACAGAGGCGGGTACTTCGGCGACCGGAGCACCTTCAACTCAGCTCTTTCCGGCTTCGCCGCCGCAGGCGTCGAGCTGGTCTCTGACCTTGAGCTCACCGCACAGGTGGCGAGGGGTTTTCGCGATCCCCTGCTGTCGGATCGCTACTACCGGGGGGAGTCCGGGCGCGGCTTCATCACCGGAAACCCGGAACTCGAACCTGAAACCAGTCTCCAACTGGATATCGCGTTGACGTACAGCCCGGACACCATGGCTGTCGGGCTGTACCTCTATCGTTACGACATTTCAGATCTGATCGAGCGCTACCGGCTCGACGAAGACTATTTTTTCCGCAATCGGGGCGAGGCAGAGATCACAGGAGTCGAAGTCGAGGCAGGCCTGGTCGTCGGGAACTCAATCGAGATACAGTTCGGCGCACAGGTGTTAAAGGGCGAGATAGCCGAGGACGGCTCGCCGACTGACGGCGTGCCCCCTCCGGGTGTCTTTGCAGTCCTTCGTGGCAGCCCGGATTCGCGTTGGTGGTGGATGGTTCGGGGTGCGGCCTACGCGCGCGACGATCGGCCGGGGCCGACGGAGAGAGAGATCCCGGGTTATGGTGTGCTCGACGCCGGAGCGGGCTACGCTCTCGCGAATTGGCTCGAGATCTCCTTGTTGGGGAGAAACCTCCTCGACCATTCGTACTTCGTTTCCTCGGACGAGGATGCGGTGCTCGCCCCCGGTAGGTCGGTACAGCTCATTCTTCGCGGTAGGCTCTGACATTCGCTCGAATCCCAATCCCGAAGTCCGAAATCCAAAATATGTTCGGGTGTACCCTGTCGCTGGAGGTTGCCATGAAGCGTTTCTTTCTTCTCTGTGCCGTCGTATCCGTGCTTGCCTGCTCGCCCGCTGAGGATCCCGCGGATCTGGTCCTGATGGGCGGGCGAATCGTGACCATGGATGACAGCAACCCTGAAGCCACTGCTCTCGCCGCTCGTGATCATGAGCTGGTGGCTGTCGGATCTGAGAAGGAGATCGATCGATTCATCGGACCGGACACCGAAGTCATTGATCTTGGCGGCGCAGTTGCTGTTCCGGGTTTGATTGATGCTCACGCTCATTTCCTCAGCATCGGGCGGGCCAGGATGCAGCTCAACCTGAACGGGGTGGGGGGGTTCGACGAGATCGTCGCCATGGTGGAAGCGGCGGTCGCCGAGGCCGAGCCGGGCCAGTGGATCTTTGGTCGTGGCTGGCACCAGGAGAAGTGGAAGAAGCCTCCCGAGAAGAGCGTGTCAGGGCTGCCCTACCATGACGATCTCAGCGCAGTGTCGCCCGACAACCCGGTGATGCTGACCCACGTCAGCGGCCACGCGTCGATGGTCAATGCCGTCGCGCTCGAGCTGGCCGGCATCGATGATCGGACTCCGGATCCCCCCGGTGGGGAGATCGTACGAGATGCTCGAGGAAGGGCCATAGGGGTCCTTCGCGAAACCGCCGCGAATCTGGTCGCCGACTACTTCGACAGCGAGTGGGATGAAGCCACCGTGCGCCGCATGGCGGAGCTCGCGGATGCCGAGTGTCTGTCGAAAGGCCTGACGTCCTTTCACGACGCTGGCACGGGCTTTCGCAATGTGGAGGTCCTGAAATCCCTTGCGGAATCGGGCGATCTCGGTATCCGGCTGTGGGTAATGCTCTCCGAAAACAACGAATCGCTTGCCGAAAACCTGGATGGCTACGGAGTGTATCGCGTCGGCGACGCCCACCTCACGGTTGGCGGCATCAAACGGCTGGTGGACGGTGCGCTCGGATCGCACGGAGCCTGGTTGCTCGAACCCTACACCGATCTTCCCGAGAGCACGGGTCTCAACACCTACGCGCCGGAAGACCTTCGCGAAACCGCACGACTCGCAGCGGAGAACGGGCTGCAGTTGTGCTCCCACGCCATCGGTGATCGAGCCAACCGTGAAACGCTCGATGTCTACGAAGAGACGATCCGGTCCAGACCGGATGGCCGCGATCTCAGATGGAGGGTGGAGCACGCTCAGCATCTTGATCCGGCCGATCTTCCACGTTTCGCCGAGCTCGGCGTCATCGCGGCCATGCAGGGGGTGCATTGCACCTCGGATGGTCCGTGGGTTCCGGTCAGACTCGGTGAGGATCGCGCCCGCGAAGGCGCTTACATGTGGCGCGATTTGCTCGATTCCGGAGCGGTGATCGCCAACGGCACGGATGCACCGGTGGAAGACGTAGATCCGCTGCCCTCCTACTACGCGTCGATCACGCGCCGGCTGCCGGATGGTTCCGCCTTCTACCCTGGCCAGGTCATGACCAGAATGGAGGCGTTGCGATCCTACACTCTGGACGCTGCCTACGCGGCCTTCGAGGAGGATATCAAGGGCTCGCTCGAGCCCGGGAAACTGGCCGATATCACCGTTTTTTCGAGAGATATCCTCGAGATTCCAGCCGAGGAGATCCTCGACACGCGGGTTCTTTACACCATCGTAGGTGGGGAAGTGCAGTACCGCGCGAATTAGGAATTGGGGATTCGGAATCCGGGATGCCCCGCATCCCTGCCGGCTGCGCAATTTACCCCGGGGGGGTGTGGGGCGGGAAATCCGAAATTCGAAATCCGAAATTCGAAATATGTCGCGTAGTGGTGGGTAGCATCCCGGTATCCCCATTCACAATCCTCCGTACATCTACCTCGGTTCCCTTTGATAACCTTGTATGGGGGTTGTCATGCCCGGTTATATCCATACCTGCGCGAATTGCGGCACCCATATGCAAGTCCACGAGCGCTACCTCGGGCGAACCCTCAAATGCACCTCGTGCCGGACCGAGTTCGAAGCGACGTTGCCTGAAGGCGCGGTTGGCGACGGGCCGATCCTCCCCGAAATCGAGGAAGAGGTCGAGAATTCTCGGGAAAAGAAGTTCCCGATCTGGGTGATCTTTGTCGTCGTGCCGATCGTGGCACTCATCTGGTTCCTCGGACAGGATCAGGGTGATGGCCCCGCATCATCCGTGTTTCGAGAGGAGCGTTCGGCCGGCGAAAATGCGACCGTCGACGCAGGAACGGGACGCCCGGTTCTGACTGCCCTCGATCACGAGGCGGTGGCGGCTTTGCAAACGATTGGGCAGGGTTCCGTCCAGATCAACGTTTCTGCCTTGATGGACCAGAACAAATATCTCGAACTGCCGGCCGGAACCAACGTGCGCGTGCTCGAGTTTGCAGACGGCGGTCGCACAGCGCGTATTCGAATTCTCGAAGGGCCGTGGCAGAGCCGGATCGTCTGGATCCCCGCACGGTGGATACGCTGAGAGAATTAGGAATTAGGAATTAGGAATTAGGAATTCGGAATGAGGAATGAGGAATGAGGAATGTCCGCCCGCGCTCCCTGAGAACGGGAGGTTGGGCAGGAACTCAAAACTCAATGGCGAAAAATCAATATGCAAAATTCAAAATCGATGGATCGTCGCCCGTAGTAGTGACTTCGTGAATAATGCGGGCTAAACTCGGCACGTCGCGAGTGTGGGGAAGACGGTGTGATTCCGTCGCGGTCCCGCCGCTGTGACCGGGGACGATAGCCGGGGATACCACTGTGATCGCAGGATCATGGGAAGGTCCGGCAGGTAGGAAGATCCGGGAGCCAGAAGACCCGATCCGCGACGTGCGGTGAGACTCTCGTGGGTTGGAGTTCGAGTCGTGGTGGCAGCACCCGGGTGAAAAACGGTATCCCGGGCCCTCAGGGCCCGGGATTATTTTTTGGAGGAAAATGGCTCGAGGACGATTGTTCGCGATAATAATCGCAGGCTGGATCGTGACTGGCGGATGCGGTGGCAGCATCGATCGCCAGGCGCCCAGAGAAGAGAGCGGTGTGGAGCCGCGCAGGATCATTTCGCTGGCACCGAGTCTCACCGAAACGCTTTTCGCTCTCGGGCTGGGCAACCGCTTGGTGGGCGTCACGCGGTACTGCGCTCATCCGTCGGCAGCTGTGAATCTGCCGAAGGTCGGCGGACACCTGGATCCGAATTTCGAGGCCATCGTGGCGCTTTCTCCCGATCTCGTGGTTGCGATCCCCTCGAGTCGCGAAATCAGGCAGCGCCTCGAGTCGTTGGGAATTCGTGTTCTCGAGGTCGACCAGCACGACGTCGAGGCGGTCCTCGAATCGATTTCGACAATCGCAGACGCCTGCGGTGTTTCCGAACGGGGCGAGGCGCTCACCGCCGAACTCAGGGGCGGGTTGGAGCGGATTCGCTCGATTGTTGGCGAATCTCCGCGCCCGCGGGCGGTGGTCGTGATCGGGCACCAGGTCGGAGGGGGCTCGGTGAGAAGCGTCTGGACCGCGGGTCCCGACACCTTTTACGACGGCGTCCTGCAAATTGCCGGAGGCGTGAACGCGGTCGAGGGGGGCCTCGCGCGGTATCCAGAAATGTCGAGGGAAGGGCTCGCATCGCTCGACCCGGACGTCGTGCTCGACCTCGTCGCCGGAATCGAAGAACGGGACCTCGACGTCGAACGTATTCGCGAGGAATGGGAACGGCTGACGGAGCTGCGTGCGGTCCGCGAAAACCGGGTGAGAGTGCTCGCGGGGGACTTGATGGTCGTGCCTGGGCCGAGACTGCCGGAAATGGTCGAAGTTTTCGCGCGATCGCTGCATCCCGGGCTCGACTGGAGCGCCGAATGAGTGAGCCGAAGATCCGCGTCGAGGATCTCTCGGTCCATCTCGGGAAAGAAGAGATACTGCACGGCGTTTCGATGTCGGTAAGGGGCGGGGAGTTCGTCACCGTGGTTGGTCCCAACGGCGCCGGCAAGTCGACGTTGCTGCGGTGTCTCGACGGAATCCTCGAACCATCGAGGGGCGGTGTCTTCATCGAAGGTCGTTCGATCGAGGATCTGGAGCGACGTGCCCTCGCGCGAACGGTGAGCTATGTGCCGCAACCGGATGCCGGGGCGGTCGACTACACGGTTCGATCCTTCGTCGAGATGGGACGCTACCCGTATCTCGGTGCCTGGTCGGCGCTCACCGAAGAGGATGTCTCGGCGGTCTCTCAGGCGATGGAACTGACCGGGGTCGAGCATCTCGCCGACCGCTCGTTGTCGTCGCTCTCCGGCGGTGAGCGCCAACGGGCCTCGATTGCCGCGGCTCTGGCTCAGGGCGGATCGATACTGTTGCTGGACGAACCGACGAGCTTCCTCGACTATCGCCACCAGGTGCATATTCTCGACCTGCTCGACCGGCTGCACCTCGAGGGCGGCCTGACGATCGTCGCGGTCACCCACGACCTGAACAGCACGGTCTCCTCGTCAGATTCGGTGCTCGCACTCAAGAAAGGCAGGGTGGCGGCGCACGGCACGCCGCACGAGCTTTTGGACGCCGAAATCCTCGCGACGATCTACGACGTCGAGTTCCATCTGGTCGAGGGAGGGCACCGGGGACTCCCGCTGGTGTTGCCGGCAAGGAACGGGTCGTGAAGACATCGCTGCGTCTTGGGTTGCTCGCAGGGTTTGCGTTTCTGACTCTTGCGATCATGCCCCTCGTCGGCCGGCAGGTGCTTCCGGTTTCGGTGCTCTCTCAATTCGGTGGCAGCGACCCCGTGGCCATCATCTTCTGGCAGATCCGAGTGCCGAGAGCGTTGGCCGCATTCATTGGTGGTGCTGGACTGGCGCTGGGGGGCGCAGTATTTCAGGCCGTCTTCCGCAATCCCCTCGCCACGCCCTACATCCTTGGCGTAGCCAGCGGGGCGTCACTCGGTGTCGCGCTCGCGAGCCGACTCGGACTTTCCCTGGCTGTGCTCGGCCTCGCCACAAATTCGATTGCGGCCTTCGCCGGCGCGCTGGTTGCGGTTGGCGCACTGTGGCTGCTGACGCGCCTGCGGCCCGAGTTTTCGTCGACAACCCTGCTCCTTGCAGGCGTAGCCATGAACTTCTTCTTCTCGAGCTTGATTCTCTTCGCCCAGTACACCGCGTCGTTGGGCGATTCCTATCGCATCGTGCGCTGGCTGATGGGTGGGCTGGGAGGCGTAGACCTGAACACGGTCCTGCACATGACTCCCGTCGTCGCGGTCGGCGCGATCGTTGTGATGTGGCGCTCCCGCGAGCTCGATCTGCTGGCCACAGGCGCGGAGATTGCGGCAGCTCGCGGCGTCGCGGTGGCGCCGACGAGAACGCTCCTCTTTCTCGCCACCTCGGTGATGATCGGTGGAGTCGTTGCCGCCTGCGGCCCGGTCGGTTTCGTCGGCATGATGGCGCCCCACATCTGCCGTCTACTGGTCGGTCCCAACCACCGGACGTTGCTGCCGGCGTCGCTTCTCTTCGGAGGTGCGTTCCTCTTGCTCTGCGACACAGCTGCACGGCTCGTGCTCTTTCCAGCCGAGCTTCCAGTGGGCGTGATCACGGCTTTCCTCGGTGCGCCGTTCTTCCTGTGGCTGTTGATTCGCCAGGCGAGCGCTCCAATCTCTCGATAGCCAGCATCCTGGGGTACGATATCGAAATGAGGAAATGGCGGCTTGGCACGATCGGACTGCTGTTTGTAGCGATGATTGGCGTTGGGACTACCACCGAAGGTCGGGATGCGCCACGATTACCGTTTCCGATTCCGACGTCCACTCTCACTCCGTCGCCCGAACCGACTCAGGAAACGCCGGCACCCACGCCAACTCCTGAGCCACCTACGGATCCAGGCTTGGCCGACAGGGCGTCGGGAAAACCCGGAGACGAGCCACAGCCCGCCGAAACTGCCGACGAAACTCCAAAGGGAGAAGAGGAGACCAACCCGGGCGAGGTCGCGTTCACCGATTATCAACCCTTCGATCTCGAAGAGATCGAAGCGGAACCGATGCAGACGAAATGGGGAAACTTTGTCAGCGGCGTGCGTGGAATTTCCCGATACAGTTTGTTTGACGGGAAGGTCAAGTTCAGGATCGGCGGCAAGGCTCAGTTCGATGCTACGGCCGGTGTGAATGACGGCAAATACGAAGAATTCTTTGCCCCCGTCGAGTCGGATATCAGCGTGCGCCGATTCGAGATCTTTGCCGCCGGACGAATCCGCGAATTCAACTTCACCGTGGCGTTCGATTTTGGTGCCGACTGGGGGATTGGCGATGCGTGGATCGAGGGTGCGAGGGGTGGCTTGGAGGTATGGGGTCACCATCTCGGGAAGCTTCGCGTTGGCTGGATGCGTGAACCCTTTAGCCTTGAGCGGCAGACCGGCGCGTACAACCTCGGGCTGATGGAACGATCGCTGCCGGTGCAGACAATGGCGCCCGGCTCCAACATCGGTGCGATGATCCACGACTCGGGATCGAAGGAACGCTTTACATGGGCGGTCGGAGTCTTTTCGGTCGGTCAGAGCAACGACAAAAACGCCAGCACGTCTCTCCTGTCACTGACCGGGCGCACGACTTATCTGCTCAAATACAGCGATCAGGGACGAATGCTTTTCCATGTCGGCCTGTCGGTGAGTTCGAGGTCGCCGACAGGGGGCGACATTCGATACCGATCGCGACCTGAGGCAAGGTTTGTCGATTACCTGGTCGACACCGGAGCCATCGATGCGAGCCACGTCACACTCATCGGTCTCGAGGCTGCGGCCGTTCGCGGCCCATTGTGGATCACGGCGGAACACATCCAAAGCCGGGTTTCGGCACAGTTGGTCGAAGATCCCACCTTCATGGGCTCATACATCAAGGTCGGATGGTTCTTGACCGGCGAGAGCCGACCGTACCGTACCAATAGCGGCATTTTTGACCGGCGCCGTCCGACCGTCAAATACACCAAGGGAAACCCGTTCAAGAAGAAGAATGGAGGGGCCTGGGAGGTCGTCGGACGGCTGTCGAGAATCGATCTGACTGACGGTCTGGTCGACGGGGGCGAGCTGACCGATATCAGCGCAGCCCTGAGCTGGTACCCCAATGCGACGACCCGGATTCAGCTCAACTACGTTCGCGCCAGCCCGAAGAATCGGGGTGCGGCGAACATCTTCCTGCTCAGGTTGCGGTATCAGCCCTGGTGACGAATTCGGAGTTGAAAGTTGAGAGTTTCCCCACGCACCCGAGGAGTGAGGGAGGGTGGGTGGAATTCTCGGTCCTCAACTCTGAACTCTCAACTCCGAAAGGCGTTGAGAATCGTTTCTGCTGCTGATGTTGCCGTCGCCCTGCCTTTCATTACATCATCTTCGAGAGCTGCGATAGTCTCTGCGACCTCGGGTTGGTCGCGCACAGCGGCCCGCAGACCCTCGTCCACCAGACTCCACATCCAATTTAGGAGCTGACGCTGACGTCTTCGATTGAGTTCTCCGTTTGCCGAGAACAGATCGTGGTGCTCGCGGATGATCGCCCAGATCTCGTCGAGCCCGGAACCCGTTTGTCCGGACGAGGCGACGACACGTGGTTTCCAGTCGTCCTCGGTCCGGAGTATCCCGAGCGCGCGTTCGAACTCGGCTCTCGCCAGCTCGGCGGCCGCGAGGTTGTCACCATCGGCCTTGTTGATGGCGATCAAATCGGCGAGTTCGAGAATTCCGCGCTTGATGCCCTGTAGCTCGTCACCGGCTCCCGCCAGCTTGAGCACGAGAAAGAAGTCGACCATGTCGGCGACCGCAGTTTCGGACTGCCCGACGCCCACAGTTTCGACGAGAATCACGTCATAGCCTGCGGCCTCGCAAACGAGGATGGCCTCGCGGGTCTTTGCCGCCACTCCCCCAAGCGATCCACCGGTTGGCGAGGGGCGGATGAAAGCGTGGTCAGACGCGGCGAGCTTCGCCATCCGTGTCTTGTCGCCGAGGATCGACCCTTTCGAGATCGACGAGGATGGATCGACCGCTAAAACCGCTACCCTGTGACCATCCTCCACGAGGCGCAGGCCGAGCTTTTCGATGAACGTACTCTTCCCGACGCCAGGCACCCCGGAGATGCCGATACGGTGTGCCTGTCCGGTTTCGGGCAGGAGTTCGGTCAGCAGCTTCTGCGCGAGCCGCCGGTCCTCAGGTGAGGTCGACTCGACCAGCGTTATCGCGCGTCCGAGCGCTGAGCGGTCACCTTCCCGAATCCCGTGAATGAGCTCGTCGAGGTTGGATCTTGAATTCATCAATCAGCCGTTCGTAACGATCATACGTGGGACGTGCCTCCAGTGCCACGAGACCGGAGGCGTGGTATCTTCGGGCCATAAGCCCGGGAGGATTCGCCGCATGAACGGTATCTGGAGATCCGTCGCCATCATCTCGGTTCTTGCCACCGTGGTCGGCTGCCGCACTTTCAGCCCGACGCCGATGGATGAAGTAGGATTCATGGACAGGGTCGAGACCCGCACCGAATCTGGCGTCACGGCGTCGGCGGTAGTACTCACGCCGGAGGAAGCCAAAGCGGCATTCGACTGCAAGCTTGACAAGAAAAAGATCCAGCCGGTATGGCTCGAAATCACGAACGGTACCGAGGAGGAGATGTTGTTCATGCCGCGCAGCATCGACCCTGACTACTTCTCTCCTCTCGAAGTGGCACAGAAGACGGCATGGACCTGGTCAAAACAGGCCAACCAGCAGAAGAGATGGTTCTACTACGAAAACCAGATACCGCTGGTGATTCCTGCTGGTGAAACGGTGTCGGGATTCGTCTTCGCCAACCGAAGCCGGGGACTGCGGTGGTTGTTGGTCCAGGTCTTCTCCGAGAACGACGACGTGCAGATCGAGTTCGTGCACGAAATCCCGGGATTCAACGCCGATTTTCACAAGCTCGAGTGGGGAAATCTCTACCAATCGCTCTACCCGGATCAGGAAATCGTCGAGCTCGCGGAACCGTCGGATCTGCGCAGGTGGATCGAGCAGCAGCCTGCCACGGTGACCAACGCTGACGGGAGCAAAACCGGTGACCCGCTGAACCTGGTCATTATCGGTGATGGCGAGGCGGTCTTTTCCGCCTTCCTCCGCTCCGGTTGGGATCCGACGGCGGCCATATCGGCGGCCACGGTGGCCAAGGTGGGTGCATTCGGCCTTTTCGGTGGCGCCTATCGCTACTCGCCTGTCAGTGATCTCTATGTCTTCGGCAGGTCACAGGACATGGCGCTGCAGAAGGTCCGCTCCAACATCCACTACCGGAACCATCTGAGACTGTGGCTGGCGCCGGTGAAGTTTCAGGGATTGCCGGTGATGATCGGTCAGATCAGCCGCGACATCGGCAGCCGCTTCACCACAAAGAGCTCAACGCTTACAACACACCGCATCGATCCCAACGTCGACGAGACCCGCTCGACACTGATACAGGATTTCATCCACGCCCAGGCGCTCAAGGCGTTTGCGAGAGCGGGCGGAGTGGGGTTCGTGTCCCGGGATGCGCCGCGCGGCAATCTCACCGGTGATCCTTGGTTCACCGACGGGAATCGAGCTGTCATGCTGCTGACGAAGGAACCTGTTAGCCTCATCGAAATCGACTGGTTCGACTGGGGGGAGGACGAAGGAAATTAGGAATTCGGAATCTGGTATTCGGAATTCTGCATTGGGGATGGCGACGACGGCCTGAAGCCCGGGGCTTCAGCTCGTCAGTCGCTTTGAGAGTTCCTCAATCAGCTCCACCGCAGCCTCCGGGACATTCGTGCCCGGTCCGAAGATGAAAGACGCTCCGGCCTCGCGCAGAGCATCTCGGTCCTGGGGTGGAACCACACCCCCGACGACGATCAGGATATCGTCACGTCCGAGCCTGGTGAGCTCATCCTTCAGCAGGGGTACAAGGGTCAGGTGTCCGGCGGCGAGAGAGGATACGCCCACCACGTGGACATCATTCTCGACCGCCTGGCGGGCTGCCTCCTGCGGGGTCGCGAACATCGGGCCGATATCGACGTCGAACCCGAGGTCGGCAAAAGCGGTGGCGATGACCTTCTGACCGCGATCGTGCCCATCCTGGCCGACCTTGGCGACCAGGATACGTGGCCTCCTGCCGTTGCGTTGGGCGAACTCGTCGGTCATGTCGCGGGCTCGATTGACGTTCTCCATGCTGTCTCCGACCTCCTGAGCGTACACTCCTGCAATCGTCTGAATCATTGCCTGGTGACGGCCGAAGACCTGCTCGAGCGCGTCCGAGATCTCTCCTACCGTGGCTCCGGCCCTCGCGGCCTCGACTGCGGCGGCCAGAAGGTTACCCTCTCCGGATCCGGCAACCAGTGTCACTTCGTCGAGGGTTGCCTGCACCATCCCTTGGTCGCGTTCGGCCCGAAGCTTTTCGAGTCGCGCTACCTGTGAGGTATAAACGGCGCTATTTTCCACCTTGAGGACGTCGATCTCGCTGTCCGACTCCGATCGGTATCGGTTGAGACCGATGATGGCCTGGCGGCCGGAATCGATCCTGGCCTGGGTACGGGCCGCCGCCTCTTCGATGCGACGTTTCGGCAGGCCGTCCGCGATCGCCTTGGCCATGCCTCCGAGCTTCTCCACCTCGCGGATATGCTCCCACGCGCGGTGGGCGAGGTCGTGTGTCAGCTTCTCGATGAAATACGAACCGCCCCAGGGGTCGGCCACCCGACAAATCGCCGTCTCTTCCTGAAGCTGAAGCTGGGTGTTGCGCGCGATGCGGGCCGAGAAATCGGTTGGCAGAGCGAGCGCCTCGTCGAGCGAGTTCGTATGTAGTGACTGGGTGTGACCGAAGGCGGCGGCCAGGGCCTCGATCGAGGTCCGAACCACGTTGTTGAGGGGATCCTGAGCGGTGAGGCTCCAACCCGAGGTCTGACAGTGAGTGCGCAGGGCGAAGGAGCGGGGATCGAGTGCGCCGAACCGACGCATGATTTCGGCCCACAGCAGTCGCGCTGCACGGAGCTTCGCGATCTCCATATAGTGGTTCATTCCGATCGCCCAGAAGAACGAAATCCGAGGTGCAAAGGTGTCTATCTCGAGGCCGGCTCCGATCCCCGTTCGCACGTACTCGATGCCGTCGGCCAGGGTGTAGGCGAGCTCGAGATCGACCGTCGCTCCGGCTTCCTGCATGTGGTAACCCGAAATTGAGATCGAGTTGAATCGGGGCATGTGCCTCGCGGTGAAGCTGAAGATATCGGCGATGATCCGCATCGATGGCTGGGGCGGATAGATATAGGTGTTTCGGACCATGAATTCCTTGAGGATGTCGTTCTGAATGGTCCCCGCGAGCTGCTCCGGTTTCACTCCCTGCTCCTCTGCGGCGACGATGTAGAGGGCCATCACCGGCAGGACCGCGCCGTTCATCGTCATGGAAACGCTCACGTTGCCGAGGGGTATGCCGTCAAAGAGCACGCGCATGTCGAGAATCGAATCCACCGCAACGCCGGCCATCCCGACGTCGCCGCGGACTCTCGGGTTGTCCGAATCGTAGCCGCGGTGAGTCGGGAGGTCGAAGGCTATCGAGAGGCCCTTTTGTCCGGCGTCCAAATTGCGGCGGTAGAAGGCGTTCGAATCCTCCGCAGTCGAGAAGCCGGCATATTGGCGTATGGTCCACGGCCGCACCGCATACATCGTGGGGTAGGGCCCGCGCACGTAGGGTGGAATGCCGGGAAGACCGCCGAGATGGTCGACCTCCTCCAGGTCGGCAGCCGAGTATGCACTGGCCACCTCGATCCCCTCTGGGGTCGTCCACGTCTCCTCAACAGGCGCCCGAGGGGTTGTCTCAAAATCGTTCGTTGGAGAGAGGCCGACGGATGCGAAATCCGGAATTCGCTCCTCAGCCACAATCCACCCCCTCGGCTTGAAGAAGCTCTCGGAGCAGAACGGCGGCGTTTCCGTTTTTTTCGATGAATCCGTCGACCCCCGCCTCCCTCCAGACGCCCTCGAGCCGTCCCGGGTCGCCGGCGACAAGCACTTGGCGTGCCCGGAGAGCTTTGAGGTCTCGAGCCAGGATAGGGACCATCTCGGCCGCCCGCTCGGCATCCGAGCAGATGATGGCTGCCCCGCTGCCGCTCGCCCGGAAAGCCGTGCCGAGGATTTCCGGATCGTCGAGACTCATGCCGAGAACCGCGATCAGTCCTCCGGACGCGAGCAGGTTTTTCACCGCGTTGACGGCCGCGCGGTTTTCTGCAGATGAACCCAGGACGGCTACAAAGACTTGAGGCCTCGCCCCCGTCGAACGAAGATGTTCGTCTGATGCGAATCGCAGGGCTTCGAAGGGGACCGCTTCGCGTTCTGTAGTGGCCGCGGTCAATCTCTCGGGTTGTTCGTTGCCGCAGAGGATCTCGGCCAGCTCTGCAGCAGTGATTCCGCCGTGTGCTGCCTCGATCGCTGAACTGAATGAACAGGTGTCGGCACCGATCGCCCGATGCACGTCGGTCTCCAGATCATCCTGTGAACCGCGTGAGTCTCTTTTTGCGTGCCGCCGATCGAGAGAATCCTCCTCGAGATCAGGGTACGAGCTGACGCCGGTGATGCGATCCCGCCGAGTCTCGACGTGCAGTCTCTTCGAGGTCAGAGAGTCGGCCAACTCACGAGCGAGTGCGCCTGACCGCAGGTGGCTGACAATCCCACCCATCGACTCGATGCGTTGAAACTCCTTCCAAGCGGCCTGAGCGAGGTCCCACGTGAGACGCTCGATAAAATAGCTTCCCGCGGCGGGATCGCTGACCCTATCAACGGAGCTTTCCTGGCACAGAATGGTGCCCGTGTTGACAGCCAGGCGAAATGCGAATTCGTCGGGTTTCCCGGTCACCGAATCGAATGGCAGAACCGAAATGACGTCGACCCCTCCAGCGATTGCGGAGAATGCCGAAGCTGTTCCTCGAAGGATATTGACCCAGGGGTCTCGAGCCGTGAGGCAGCGCGGCGACGTGACCGCGTGAATCGGTACGGTGGCCGCGTTCTCCGACACGCCGCAGGCTTCTGCGATGCGGGCCCAGGCGATTCGCAGGGCGCGGAGCTTTGCAACTTCCATGAAGAGATCCCGGCCGATGGCGGTGACGAACCGGAGACGGCGGCAGACGAGGTCTGGTGGCAGTCCTCTGTGATTCAACTCTCGCAGATATGCAACCGCGGTGGAGAACATGATGGCGAGCTCCTGCACCGCGGTCGCTCCTCCCTTGACGTGGGGGAGGGTCGACACCGCGACGGTGCGCAACTGGGGAGTGTTGTCCTCACACCACCTCATGCACTCTGCAGTGAGATCGAAACAGCCGTCGAGACTCTTCGGCACGGTGCCGTCGTTGGCGAGGACGGCGACTGGATCGACGTCGAGCGCCCCGGAAAGATGATCCGGCCCATTTTCGAGACGGCGCATCGAAGCGATGAAGAGTGCGGATAGGGCCAACGCCGCACCGCGCCCGTCAATGTAGATCGGCAAACCGTCGGCGGCCTCTTGAAAAAGGGCAAAAGATCCTGCCGTCAGGCGACCCCAGCCGCTGCTTCGACGATCGACAAACAGCCAGAGCGAGTCAGCTCCGGAATCGCGCGCCTCGGCAATCTGCGTGATCGTCGCCCTGGGATCGCGGACGTCTATCGGACAGGCGATCTCCGCCCTCCCGGGGCGCGTGGAATTTAGCGCCTGGAGGTTGGGTGGGATGTCCTCCGCGGTATATAGAGGCTTGATGACGAGTCCTTCATGAGTCCGGACGTCGAGGGAGGACGGCGAACGCCCGTTTGATGATTTGCGTGCGAGACCCTCCCACGCCTCGATCGTCGGGCGTCGGAAGTGCTCACTGATTCTCAACTCATCGTCGAACACCGCTTCCGAACCATCGCCTGCCGCCACTGGACCTCCGTTTCGATCGTAATGTAACCCGGCCGGGTCTCTTGGTCGCGGACCCGACTCGGCACGGCGCCTTGCTGCCCTCGCTACGAGACCTCATGAACAATGCGGCCGAGGTCGAAGTTCCTGACCCTATTTGCCCCCGATCAGTTTTTTGTGGGCCTTGATCAGCGCCTCCACCACAGACGGATCGGCAAGAGTCGTGATATTACCCATGTCTTCGTACTCGCCTGCAGCGATGTTGCGGAGAATCCGACGCATGATCTTGCCCGACCGGGTCTTTGGAAGGGCTTCGACCATCAGCACCTCGTCCGGCGTCGCCACCGGGCCGATTACGTGGCGCACCTGTTCCTTGAGTACGCCGGTCAACTCTTCCGGGTTGGAATCCCGGACGTCGTCGTTGAGAAACACGTAGGCGAAGATGCCTTGGCCCCTGATCGGATGGGGAAAACCGACCACCGCGGCCTCCGCTACGGCTTCGTGCTCGACCAGCGCGCTTTCGATCTCGGCGGTCCCGAGTCGGTGGCCTGCTACATTCATCACGTCGTCGACTCGACCGGTGATCCAGTAGTAGCCGTCAGAGTCGCGGCGACACCCGTCTCCAGTGAAGTAGTAGCCCCTATAGCGAGTGAAATAGGTTGCGCGGAATCGCTCATGATCGCCCCACACCGTCCGCGCCTGGCCCGGCCATGTCCGCTCGAGGCAGAGATTGCCAGCGGCCTCGATGTTGGCTTTCAGCGCGCCGTTGTCATCTACGATGACTGGCTTGACGCCGAAAAAGGGAAGGGTGGCAGAACCCGGCTTGAGAGGTGTCGCACCCGGTAGCGGAGTGATGAGGATTCCTCCGGTCTCGGTCTGCCACCAGGTGTCCACGACCGCACAGCGGCCCTCGCCGACGACGTCGTGATACCAGTTCCACGTGTCCGGGTTGATCGGTTCGCCCACCGTGCCGAGGACTCGCAGGCTGTCGCGTGAGTACTTGGTGACCCACTCGTCGCCCGAGCAGACTATCGCGCGAAGGGCGGTTGGAGCCGTATAAAAGATGTTGATTCCGAGGTCTTCAACAAGGCGCCAGTATCGCCCAGGGTCCGGGTAGGTGGGAATTGATTCGAACATCACCGTCGTGGCGCCGTTGGCGAGCGGGCCGTAGATGATGTACGAGTGGCCGGTAATCCAGCCGATGTCGGCCGCGCAACAGTAGATGTCCCCGGGTTGATAGTCGAACACCAACTCGTGTGTCATGGCGGCGTAGACCATGTAACCGCCCGTCGTGTGCAATACGCCCTTCGGCTTGCCGGTCGAGCCTGATGTATAGAGAATGAAGAGCGGGTCTTCAGCGCCCATCCACTCGTAGGTGCAGGTCGAGCGATGCCGTCGGCATTCTTCGTCGAGCCAGTGATCACGTCCCGGCTTCATGTCGACCGCAGTGTCCGTGCGGCGGGCAACGAGCACGGTCTCGACCAGGTCGAGACCCTCGACGGCACGATCCACCGTTTCCTTGAGGCGAAGCGTGCGGCCGCCGCGACGTCCCTCGTTCGCGGTGACCACCAATCGCGCCCCTGCGTCGAGGATGCGGTCTCTGATTGCCTCTGCGCTGAATCCCCCGAAGACGATCGAATGGACGGCGCCGATGCGGGCGCAGGCCAGCATCGTGTAGGCGAGTTCGGGAATCATCGGCATGTAGAGGCACACGCGGTCACCTCGCCGGACGCCGTAGTAACGCAACACGTTGGCGACCCGGCTCACCTCGTGCTTGAGCTGGCGGTAGGTGATGTGTTCGTACTCTCCGGGCTCGTCCTTGGCCCAGATAATGGCGTCCTGCTCACCTCTCTCGCGGAGGTGGCGGTCGACGCAGTTGTAGCAGGCGTTCAGCCGCCCGCCGAGGAACCAGCCGAAGTCCACGTTTTCGTAATCGTGGTCGAAGACCTGGTTCCAGGGGTGAAACCAGGATAGGCGATCCGCCTGCTTCGCCCAGAAACTCCCCGGGTCGTCGAGTGACAGCCGGTACAGCCTCTCGTACTCTTCCATCGATCCGATGTGGGCGTTTCTCGCGATTTCGGGTTTTGGTGGAATGACCCTGCTCGAATCCTCGGCCATGGGGCACCTCTCATTGATGCGGTGTCGCAAAACACTCTAGCAAAGTCCCGGTGAGATTCGGAACGCGTTCGCGCTAGCCCGGACTATTCATGAGGTCTCGTGGCGAGGGCGGCGAGGTGCCGTGCCCAATGGGGTTTGCGACCCGAGGGGCGCGGAGGCGTACTTGATCGTACGTTGAGCACCCCGAGGCGAGCAAACACCGTTGGGTGGGGTGCATCGCCGATTGCAGCAGAGGCTTCATGAATAGTCCGGGCTAGTCGGGGATTTTGTCTTCTGCGGAGGCCATCACTGCCAGCCAGTCCACGAAGTCTGCATCGTGTTCTTGCCTGTTTTTCGCCGGAGTGTGCCAGCGAAGTTGGAGAACGTCTTCCGGCACGAGCTCGGAGAGGATCGCCATCTCGATATCGGCGGAGGTCGGCGGAGTCGAAAACTGCCGCGGGAGGGAGGCGATCAGCGATACGTCGGGGTCGGGTTGCTGGTCATCGGGTGCGGGAGCAGCAGCCGCGGTGACCAGGTCCGGCGAAACCCAGCGCCCCTCGAGAGCGATCAGTGCGCTCCAGACATCTACCGCTGGCCGCTCATAATACCCCTCGCCTGCGATGAAGCCGACGAAATCCAGGACCACAGCTTCCACCGCGATGGTGAGGCGAGCGGGAAACGGATCGTACACGAGTCGAGAGAGCTCGTTGAGGGAATACGCCTCATCATCAGGAACCAGTAGGGCCTCCGCCACTCTCTCCATGGATTCCTTGACTCGAACCACGAGCTTCCCTTCGATCGTGGTCAACGGTCCTGTTGCTTCCGTATCTTCATGTTTGTCGAACACGTGTGCCAGGCAGGATTCCGCCCTGTCTGGGTGCCGGTCGAGATGGGTGTAGAGTTCGATCGTGGCCGAAAAGTAATCGGCAAGGTCGGTCGACCACTCGGTGAGCAGGCGCTCGGCCTGTTGACGTTGCGAGTAGGTCGCGCGGGAACCGCCGGTGGCGAAGAGGCTGAGTTCTTGGTAACTGCCGGTGTCTATCAGATTGCCGGTGAGTCCGTCTGCCTCCACGAGCTGCACCGCATGATCAAAGGATTGGAGGACGGCGCTGCGGATCGCCCGCCGGACCTCACCCTCACTGATCTCGAGACTCTTGTGCTCCGCAATGGGCGTGAGCCTCGCGAATCGTTGGCTCCATGGATCCAGTTCCTGTTCGAGACTCGCCCGGGACTCTTCGAGCCTGCGGGTGAGCTGCGGGTTGTCGCGACCTCTTTCGGATGGAACCACCTGTTGGACGACGGTGGCAACAACGGGGCCGCCGGGCAGGATCGTGAGATGAAGGTGTTCCTGCACGGGTTCCTCGAAGCACGCGGTCAGCGGCAAACAGAGGACAACGACCACCAGAGACCTGATTCCACGCATCAGCACCTCCGCCGGGGTATACGATACGCATACTCAGCAGTTCGAAGGGATTCAGATAGTCGCCACATGCAGTTTCGTCTCACCTCGACCGAGCCGGGGCCCATGGAGTGCGCGGCTCGGGTCACGGGATAGAATAGAACAGTGAACGGCATCATCCGCAGCATGCGGCCCGTGCAATGGCTCAAGAATGGGTTCGTCCTGGCGCCAATCGTCTTTTCGGGCCTCGTCGGTGATGCCGATGCCTGGATCCGGACAATCCTGGCCGTGGTTGCCTTCTGTGCCGCATCCTCGGCGGTATATCTGTTCAACGACGTCGTCGACCGTGAGGCCGACCGGTCTCATCCGATCAAGAAGCATCGTCCGATCGCCTCCGGAGAAGTGTCGGTGGCGACCGCACTTGCGGTGGCGGTTCTCCTGGTGGCGGGTGCGATCGCCATTGCGCTGTGGCTTGGCGGCTGGTTTCCGGCGGTCCTTGTTGCATATGTCGCGCTGGTTCTTCTGTACTCGGTCGCCCTCAAACAGGTTGTGTTTCTCGACGTGCTGGTAGTCGCAGCTGGATTCGTGCTCCGTGTGGTGGGCGGCGCGGTGGCCATCGGTGTCCCGGTGTCCCGCTGGATCCTGGTTGTCACCTATTTGCTCGCTCTCTATCTGGCACTCGGCAAAAGGCGGTCCGAGCTCGTTCTCCTCGGCGCGGTCGCAGGGGACCATCGACAGGTCCTCGGCCACTACACCTTACCCATGGTGGACCAGGCGATCAGCGTCGCTTTGGGCGCCACCGTCCTCGCATACGCGTTGTACACAGTGGCTCCCGACACGGTGGCCAAGGTGGGCTCGGACGGACTCCTGGCAACTGTGCCGATCGTGCTCTACGGGCTCTTTCGCTACCTCTATCTGCTGCATCGCCACGAGCTCGGCGGCAGTCCTACGCGTGCCCTGTTGACGGATTGGCCACTGCTGATATGTGTCGTGGTATGGCTGACAGTGGCCGCTCTGGTCATCAACGTCGCACACTGAACCCGGTTTTGAGCGTCGAGTTATGAGATGAGACACTCCTCCCTCGCCCTCTTTTGAGCGAGGGAGGGAAGTCTCGAAACCCGAGACTCAATACTCATGAATAGTCCGGGCTAATCCGCAATTCGGAGCGGGTCCTTGCTCGTGAAGTCGGCGAGCAGTGATGCTGCGGCTGTAACACCTGTGACGATCGCCGATTCGTCCGGCCTGAAGGTGGGCGTGTGTACGTAATCGGTCCAGCCCTCGGATGGATTGGCAACGCCGAGAAAGAGGTAGGCCCCGGGAATCTGCTGCTGGAAGAAGGCAAAATCCTCGGCCGCCATGATCGGTGTGGCCTCGTGTACGTGATCGGCACCGAGGCTTTCGGTAAGAGTTGCCCGCGCGAAGTCGATCAGGCCGCGATCGTTATCCACAACCGGCGTTGTGCGTTCGAAGTTCAGCTCGTAGGTGGCGCGGTTGGCCTCACAAATGCCGGAGATAATCCTCTCGAATCTCTCGGGAATTCCATCCCAGGTCTCTGAATCAAGCGTACGCACGGTGCCGGTGAGCACCGCAGTGTCGGCGATGATGTTCCAGCGGTTGCCGGCGTTGAATGTTCCGATGGACACGACCAGAGATCTACGTGCATCGACCTCGCGTGAAGCAATCACCTGAAGCGCAGTAACCACCTGAGAAGCGACATAGATCGCGTCGACCCCGTTGTGTGGTGCCGAACCGTGGGTCATCCGACCGTGGATTGTGATGGTGAACCGGTCGGCGGCCGCCATGATGCCACCAGCCGCGAGGGCGATATCTCCTGCATCGAGGGTCGGCATGACGTGAAGCCCGAAGATTGCATCCGGCATTGGATCTTCGAGAACACCCTCGGCGACCATCATCGAGGCGCCGCCTTCCTCGCCGGGCGGCGCGCCCTCCTCCGCGGGCTGGAAGATGAATTTGACGGTTCCGTGCAGACGATCCCTGAGTTTCGTCAAGATCTCGGCCGCACCGAGCCCGACCGTAGTGTGGACGTCGTGTCCGCAGGCGTGCATGACGCCATCGTTGACCGAGCGGTATGGGACATCGACCATCTCCTGAATCGGCAGGCCGTCGATGTCGGACCGCCAGGCCACGACCGGGCCGGGTCGGGCACCTCTCAGAACCGCTACGACGCCGGTGTGTGCCACGCCGGTCTCGACCTCGAGTCCCATCGCTCCGAGGCGTCGGGCGATCTCGGCCCCGGTATTCGTCTCACGGTTGGAGAGCTCGGGGTGTTGATGAAACCACCGCCGGGCCTCGATCAGTCGCGTCTCGATGGCTTTCGCTGCTGCAGCGATTTCATCCTTCATCGTTTGCTCCTGGCTCCAGACTCGAGGAGTTGCCAATAACATCGTCCCAAGGATGACGGTCGACCAACAACGCGTTGCAAAGGTTCTGTGTCCCATCGATGGAGGGTAGCAAACCGTTATGAGCTGGCCTCACCGCGGCGCTGGAGCCCGTCACCTATCAGTGCGAGGCTGACGACCAGAAGCGTGATCGCGAGCCCCGGGAAAACGGACAGCCACCAGCCGTTGAGCATGACTCGCTGGCCTTCGGCCACCATGCCACCCCAGCTCGGCAGATTGGGCGGGATCCCAAGCCCGAGGAACGACAGGGTTGCCTCGGCGAGAACCAGGTCGCCCATCCGCAGTGCGGTGTCCTGCGCAACCGGCGCCTTGATGTTCGGAAGATAATGGAGGGTCCATATCCGGGTCGGACGGGTGCCAGCGACGCGCGCTGCCTGAATGAAGGTCCGGGATCTGAGCGAAAGAACCTGGCCCCGTACCAGGCGGGCCAGACCCATCCAAGAGCTGAAACCCAGCACCACCACCAAGAGCACCGGCCCTGGCCTGAAGAGGGCTGACAGGAGGATCATCAGGAGCAACAGAGGGATCGCGAGCAGGGCGTCCACTGATCGCATCAAGATGGCGTCGACGACGGAACCACCGGTGGCGGCTGCCAGACCGACGGTGAGACCGATCACGAGCGCGACCACGACACCGAGCGCGGCAACAGCGAGTGATATGCGCCCGCCGACAAGGAGTTGCCGCAACACGTCGCGGCCGAAACGATCGCTGCCCAACCACAGCCGTGCGTTGCGTTCGGCGATGACCTCAGCTGCCGGAACAGTTTCGGTGCTCGTTCTTCCCCCCACTCGATACTGGTCGCCTTCACGGCTCACTGCAGGCGAAACATGAAATCGGCCATTGGCGAGCTCGAGAACCGTGACCTCTGTGAGAGGTGGGAGCAGGGCGGAGTGGACCGGGTCACCATCACCGGTGTCGGCCAACAGGAGTGGGCCGAACAGGCAGGAGAGCACCAGGAACCCGAGCGCGACGAGACCCAGCAGCAGACTCCGGGGCTTGCTCACCGTGCGCTCCGAGCACGGGGGTCGACCATTGCATACAACAGATCCGCAACCAGGTTGCCGATGATGACCGCCGCCGCCCCGACCAGTGTCGCGCCGAGGATGAGCGGCACGTCGCGTGCCCGCGCCGCGCTGTACGCCACCTGCCCCATGCCGGGCCATGAGAAAATCGTCTCGATCACAACCGACCCGGAGACGAGGATCGGCAGTGCCAGACCGAAGAGGGTGACGACGGGGAGCAGGGCCGGCCGCAGGGCGTGGACCATCAGGAGACGTCGGTTCGGAATCCCCCGGGCCCGGGCCGCCAGCATGAAACGCGAGGCGCGGACGTCGAGGAGGGAGGTCCGCATGTATCGGGCGGTCCCGGCTGCACCTATCAGGCCGAGACAGAGAGCAGGAAGCGCGAGGTGGTGCAGGAGGTCCGCCGTTCGGGCAACGCCAGCCAGATTTTCCGAGTTCACCGAGTGCATGTGGGATGCGGGAAACCAACCGAGACACACGCTGAATACCAGGATCAACATGCCGGCCAGCCAGAATGAGGGAACTCCGTAGAGCCCGAGACTGAAGATCGTGATCACCCGGTCGGCCCAGCCGTGGGGATGGCGAACCGCGACGACTGCGAGCGCCAAACCGAGGACCAGCATGATCAGGAGACCACTTCCAGCGAGGAGCACGGTTGGCGGCAGCGCGCGCACGAGCACACTCGCTACCGGCTCCTTGTACAAGGCGGAGATTCCAAGATCGCCAGATGCCACCGCCTTGAGCCAGCTCAGATACTGTCGACCGGCCGGTTGGTCGAGCCCGTAGTGGGCACGGATCTCCTCTCTGGCCTCCGGAGAGAGCCGCGGGTTGTCGATCGTGTCGGCGTACGAGCCGGGCGCCGCCTGGACAATCACGAATGTCAGAGTTGCCACCAGCCACATGAGGGGCACGAGAGCGAGGAGCCGGCGAAGGACCAGTCCGGTCATGGTTGGAACTCGGGGCGTCGATAGGTCACGTTGAGATTATAGGCGGGGATCCCGACCTCCTACCCGACGGAAGCTAGATACCGGATCCTCGATGCTAGATCCGCCCACCCCCCCTCTCCGTGATCTGCCCGACCGCCCATTGAACTCGCCGCGAGTGAGTTCGCCCTCCGGCAGCATCCAGCATCCAGTATCGGTTTCGTAACCGGGGAGAAGTGCTATTGGTCGATGTACCAATCCTCGATGTTGAAAAAGATGGCCGCGTCATTGATGTCTGCGCCCGAAATCCTCGAGTTGACACCAACGAGCCTGACGTTCTCCACGAGGAAAGTGTAGGGCTGATCGGCGACGATGATCTCCTGAATCCGGTCGAGGAGAGGCTTTTGGGTCTCGAAATCAGCAGCCATCGCCACTTCGTCGAGCAGGTGGTCGACCTCGGCGTTCGCGTACCGCCCGAAGTTGAATGTGGGGATGTCCGGAGGTGTGCTGCGCCAGATGCCCTCCAGATCCACCTGGGTCGGTTCGATCCATCGGTTGACGAAGGCGTCGAAGTCTGCCGTGCTGACCGCCGCCTGAACGGCTCCCCATTCAATGAATCTCGGTACGACTTCGATGCCGATGCGGCCCAGGTCGCGTTCGATCATCAGTGCGACATCCTGGCGCACCTCGCTCACGGAAGGAGCCAGGATCTCGAAGCTGAATTCCTGACCGTCACGGTCCAGAATGCCGTCACCGTCACTGTCCTCCCATCCGGCGTCATTCAACAACCGAGTTGCCTCAGAGGGATCGAAAGCGAGCGGTTCCAGCTCCTGGTTGAAGGCCCACATGGTCGATAGCACGGGCCCTATCGATGGTCGGGCAAATCCCTCGTACACGACGTCGATCAGGGTTTGGCGGTCAATCGCGAGGCCGAGCGCGCGACGAATGTTTTCATCCGCGAAAAGCGGATTGTCGACGTTCCAACAGACGTGGGTGTAGGAGCGATCCTGAAAAATCCTGAGCTCGAGGTCAGGATCCGTCTGGACCTTGGTGGCTTCGGTCGGCGGCACGCCGTTGACCAGATCGAGTTCCCCGGCCAGGAACTGGGTGAAGAGTGAGTTTTTCGACGGAACAACGCGGAAGACGATTCGTGCGATCCGCGGGCGATCGGGCACCCAGTAGGTCGGGTTCTTCTCGAGGACGATCTCCTGCTGCCGCGTGTGGCTGGCGACTCTATACGGCCCGGCGGACAGCACGTGATCACTCCAATCGGTTTCCTCCCAGGCTTCGAATGGAATCTCGGCCCATGCGTGAGCAGGGACGATCGGTCCATCGTTGACGTCCATGAGTTGGTACGGATAGCGGTGGGTGAAAGTGAACCGGACGGTCCGATCGTCGATCTTTTCCACCTCCTGAATGTTGTCAGTGATGTCCGACCACATCCATCCGAGCGCTTCCGAGGTCTGCGCCCGCCAGCTGAAGAGCACGTCCTCGGGTGTCACCGGGACACCGTCGCTCCACACGGCATCATCGCGCAGTGTCAACGTCAGCTCGAGGCCGTCATCAGAGTACTGCCATGACTCCGCGAGGGATGGCTCGAACGACGGCGGGTGATTCTGGTAGTCGGTCTGTTCAACTGCCAGGGAGGGGTAGATCAGGGCAAGGATTTCTTCGTTCGAGGCGTCCTCGGCGAGGAAGGGATTCCAGCTCTGGATGTCGGACTCGATACCAATGATGATTGTGTCCACAGGTCGCTCAGTGGTCGAGGTGGGTGAGCAGGAGGCAACCAGAAGGGCGAGGACCGACAGGAGCCAGATTCGGCATTTCATAGCGACATCGTAGCAGCAGCAGGAAAACTGGAGCATGGGACACGGCATCTGGACCTGCCTCGTCTCACCGCTGCTCGTCCAACGGCGCGGACTTTCCGAGAGCCGTGTACAATCCAATTTCCTGACCGGGTTGGGAGGAAGTGATGGCCGGAATCGCGTTGATCTCGGTGTCCGACAAGACCGGATTGGATCGGCTGGGACGCGGGTTGGTCGATCTCGGCTGGAAGATCATTTCGACAGGTGGTACCTCCCGCGCGCTCCGTGACGCGGGTTGCGAGGTGCTCGAGGTCAGCCGCCACACCGGTTTTCCGGAAATCCTTGGTGGACGAGTCAAGACGCTCCATCCGTGGGTCTTCGCAGGGATCCTCGCGGCGCCGACCGCCGAGCACGAGGCCGAGCTGTCGAAGCTGGAGATTCCGAACATCGACCTAGTGGTCGTCAATCTCTACCCGTTTCGGGAGACAGTAGCTCGAGAGGGTGCGGATCTCGAGGAGTCGGTCGAACAGATCGACATCGGTGGGCCGAGTCTGATCCGAGCGGCCGCAAAGAACCACGCCCGGGTGACAGTCGTCGTTGATCCCGCAGATTATGAGGAGATTCTCGAAGAATTGACTGTTGGTGAGCCTGGCGACGAGTTCCGTCGGCGGCTGGCGGTCAAGGCGTTTCGTCACACTGCCGCTTATGATTCCGCAATCGCCGCTCACCTGCCGCGCCTGATGGGAGAGGAACGACCGGCAGCCTCGGCCGAGGTGGCGGAGAAGCTCCTGAGCTGTCGCGAAGTGGAGCTACGCTATGGAGAGAACCCGCATCAATGGGGAGTCCTGGGACGCAGTGCGGCCGCTCGCGGCCTGGCGGGAGCTCGCCAGATTCAGGGTAAGGCACTCTCCTACAACAATCTCGGTGACGCCACAGGAGCATGGCGGTTGGTTTGGGATCTTCCGGGCGCCGGGGTCGCGGTGATCAAGCATGCGAACCCGTGCGGCGTCGGAGTCGACGACAACATGGCGGAAGCGTTCCGCAAAGCACGTGCTACTGACCCGGTGTCGGCGTTTGGCGGAGTGATTGCGGCAAATCAGGAGGTCGATGGTTCGTTCGCCGAGTTGGTTGTGGAACAGTTTGCAGAGGTCGTCATCGCGCCCGGCTTCGGGAAACACGCACGCGAGGTCTTCGCTCGGAAGAAGAATCTGCGGGTGCTCGAAGCCGAACCGGCTCGGGAAGGCGGGCTGGTTGTGCGTGACGTCGACGGCGGATTCCTGATCCAGAGCGCGGACGGCGGTTGGGACGGGGAGGAGAGGGAGATCGTCACCGAAAGGGAACCCGACCAGGACGAAATGCGTGCTCTCGAACTCGCATGGCGAGTAGTCAAGCACGTCAGTTCAAACGCGATCGTGGTCGGCGTCGAGGACCGGATCCTGGGGATTGGCGCCGGTCAGATGAGCCGGGTGGATGCCGCCAAGATCTCGGTCGCCAAGGCTGTCGAAATGGGTCATGACCTGGCGGGAAGCGTCGCGGCGTCCGATGCGTTCTTCCCGTTTCCGGACGGGGTCGAGGCTCTCAGTGAAGCGGGCGTTCGCGCTGTGATTCAACCCGGGGGATCGATTCGCGACGGTCAGGTGGTCGAAGCGTGCAACCAGCTCGGTGTGGCGATGGTTCTGACTCGCAGACGGCATTTCAGACATTGAGTCGTTGTTCCGGGCGGCTCGGGACGACCAGTACAGGTGGCTGGTTCGGGGATTCGGGGACAATCCCGGGGGTCTCTCCGGCATGGTGACCAGCGTTCTGGACCTTCCTATTGATTCGAGATAGCATGAGGCGAGAGATACCGACTTCTTGGGGGGTGCGATGGAGGAGTCGACCAATCACCAGGTGGTGCTTCGTTATCGAGACGGAAACCTCACCCGTGCCATCCTGACGAGAGATTTCACTCCACTGGATTTCGCAGTCGAGGCGGAAACCGATGACGGCGAAAAGCTGCGGGTGAACATCTCCGATCTCAAAGCTGTGTTCTTCCTCAAAGATCCGAGTCGTCGAGAGGCCGAAATGCAGCTCGGCTCTCTCGTTGGAGACACTCCGCAGGGGGCTCTCTCCCGAGTCGAGTTCTTTGACGGCGAGATCATCCACGGAATCGTCCAGGAGTATCGAATGGAGGATAGCGGTTTCTTCCTCTATCCGACGTCGACCGAGAGCAATAACGAGAAGATCTTCGTGGTTGCCCGATCGATCACCACCTTGAGTCTCGACGGTTGAGCACTCGTTCTTTCTTCAGAGTGGTCTTCTCGATCGTGGCGTGTGCCGCTTCGATCTGCCTTGCGCCGCGATCCGATGCACAAGTGACGGGGATGGCTGCGCTGGAGGCCTTGAGTACGGCCCTCCAGGCCGAAGTGGCGTGGCAGGCTTCCTATCGGCAGGAGTACATCGCGGCGGGTATGGGAGCAGGAGAAGAGGTCACCGGGAAGGTCGTCGTGGGCTGGCCCGACCGTGCGGTTTTTGTCGCAGACAGCCCATCCCGGCAACAAATGGGCCTCGACGGGCGGCTCGTGCGGTTGCTTGATGCCGAGATACCGAGCTGCGACGAGCATCTTCTCGACGATGACGAATGGGCGAGGGTGCCACTGGCAGCGGTACTCGATCCGAGAGGTGCGGTGGACCGGTTTTCGGTCCTCGATCACGGGGATCTTGGGTTTGTCCTCGTTCCGCGGGAGCCCGGAGGCGTTGAGCGGGTGATTGTTGTTCTCGGGGAAGGGCATCTGCCGAACGAGGTGATCGTGGTTGATCCGCAAGGATCGACGAATCATCTCTGGTTTTCCGGCTGGGAGTCGGTACAGGGTCCACCGAACGGAGTTTGGCTACCCGAGCCGCCTCTAGGTCTGGACTGTATTTCCGACAGTTAAACGGTCGACTGTCGGGATACTACATGCCGCGGTCGAGCAGGAGCCGGCAGGCGTGAATCAGAGCGTCGCGTTCGGGACCGGGAGGGAATGCCTGCGCCTTTTCCACAGCCTCGGTGGAGTGCATCTTCGCTCGTCTGAGAACCTCGTCGAGAACTCCTGACATGCGGACCATCTGCAAGAGTTCACCCTCCGAGATTGCGTCGAAGGAGCGGCTCGACACGACCTCTTCAAACCGGTCACGAGTCGATTGATCGAGCCGTTCGAGGAGAAGGATGATCGGCAACGTGACGTGACCCTCGAGCAGATCGGCCATCACCGGCTTGCCGAGCGCGGCACGGTCGGCCGTGAAATCGAGCAGGTCGTCGACCAGCTGGAAAGAGATCCCGACGTTGCGTCCGAACTCGAGCAGTTGCTCGGTGAGATGAAGGGTCGAGGGCTGAAAAAGGGCTGGTAGAGCACAGGCCGCTGCAAACAGCTCTGCAGTCTTTCGCTGTGTGATGTCCATGTAGGTCGGCTCGTCGACGTCGAGGCTTCCACGGATCTGATCGGCCAGAATCTCGCCTTCGGTCATCCGCAGGGTAGCCGACGTCAACACGCGCATCATCTCCACATCGCCGAGTTCGAGGCAAAGATCCATGGTCCGCGTATAAAGCCAGTCTCCGACCAAGACTGTCTTCTGGTTGCCCCATGTGTTGTTTGCAGTAGGTTTTCCCCGACGCAAGTCCGAACCGTCGATGATGTCGTCGTGGATGAGGGTCGCGGTATGGATCATCTCGACGATTGCCGCGTAGCGGACATCCCGCTCGCCCTTGTAGCCGAGCATCTTGCTCACTAAAAGTACGAACGCCGGGCGAAGGCGCTTTCCGCCGCTCCCAAGGACGTAGGTAACGACGTCGCGAACCATCGGCTGCGCGCCTCGAAACTCTCGATCGAAGAATGCGTTGACCTCGTCCAATCGATCAATGATCGGTCCGAAGACCTCACGAATCTGCCGTGCCTGCCTGAGCGAGGTGACCGTCGCCTTCATCCGCGGAGGATAGCACGGCTAATGAACTCGGGATTCGGAATTCGGTATTCCGCGTTGGGGAAACCGGATTAAATCCCTTTTCCAGATGGTATCTGGGAACAGTGCTGCTAACTGAAATTCAAAGCTGAAAATTCGAAATCAGAATTGGGTGCCTGGGAAAAAACTATCCCCAGACTGAAAGTAGTCTGCCGAGGGATGTGCGCGCACTTTGGGCGTGCGGATGGTGGGATTCACGGCCACAAAGATTGATGACTTTACGGTAACAGTCGACTGCAGTTTGCTCATCTTCACGACAATGATGTCGCAGATGACCTTTCATCAACCATGCTTCCGTGTGATTCGGGTCAACGTTCAATATTCTGTCGATGAAGATTTCGGCGACTTCCCATCGTTCTTCTGAAATTGCTCTTGCAGCATGTGCTCTGTAAACGCGAATCTGAGAATTGTGGTCACTCAGTTTTGGTCCTGATTCGCGCTGAAAAATGGAGAAGGTTCTCATCTTTTCTGGCCAAGGATGTCGCAATGAATTGTCGTTGTCAAGAGAATTTGACGAATAATGTTAGAAAAATTTCCCTTGTATTCGAAATCTGCCCTGGCTTTCGTACCTCAAAAACGCTCAGAATTCTACAAACAGGTAGATGTTAGTTGCATCGAGGATGTCTCAAGAGATTGATTTTGCGATGATATGAGTTCATAGAATTTTAGAGAACAAAGAATGTGCCAGAAGCAAATAGGCTCCGGACCGTGTCGACGATGCGAGGCGGGAGGTTGCGGGATCGCGCTATCATGGCGCCATGAGTCGACCAACCGAGGTGCCGCCTTTCGTTCATCTCCACCTTCACACGCATTACTCATTGCTCGACTCGGCAATCAGAATTCCGGACCTCACGAAACAGATATCCCGCCTTGGAATGTCAGCAGTGGCAATGACCGATCACGGCAACATATTTGGCGCGTTTCAGTTTCACAAATCCGCTCTCGAAGCCGGGGTAAGGCCGATCGTCGGTTGCGAGGTGTATGTTGCACCCGGTGATCATCGTGATCGAAAGCCGGTTCCGGGCCGGCGGCGACCGTACGATCATCTGGTGTTGCTGGCCGAGAATAACCACGGTTATTCGAACCTCGTCAAGCTTGTGAGTTCCGGATATCTCGAGGGCTTCTACCACAAGCCGAGAGTTTCAAAAGAACTGCTCGGTGCTCACAGCGATGGATTGATAGCCCTTTCGGCGTGTCTTTCGGGTGAGGTTTCGAGGCTCCTGTTGTCTCGGGAGCAGGAAAAGGCGCGTGAAGCGGCAGAGACCTACCGAGAAATCTTTGGCGACCAGAGTTTTTTCCTCGAAATTCAGGATCACGGCATGGCGGACGAGGAGTTCGTTCGTGCAGGCATGGTGGCGCTTTCGGGGACGACTGGCATTCCGCTGGTGGCGACAAACGACTGCCATTTCCACGAGCGCGAGGACACCTTTGCTCACCGTGTCCTGCTCGGCATCGGTCTTAATCGGGACCTCGAGGACCTTCAGAGAAGCTACGCCTATAACGCCGAATTCTACGTGAAAACCCCGGAAGAGATGTACAAGCTGTTCGCTGATTATCCGGGAGCTTGCGAGCGCACTGCCGAAATCGCATCTCGGTGCCACATGCGATTCGACACAGATACTCTCCACTTGCCGAAATTCAAGATTCCAAATGATATGAACCTCGAGGTTTTCCTCGCCGAGAAGGCGCAGGAAGGACTGACGAACAGGCTCAAGAAGGGAAACCCGAGGAAGTGCTCTACTCAGGACTATGAAACACGTCTCGAGCAAGAGCTCGACATCATTCGAAAAATGGGTTTCCCCGGTTATTTCCTCGTCGTGTGGGATTTCATCCGTCACGCGCGGGAGAACGATATTCCGGTCGGTCCGGGTCGCGGATCGGCCGCTGGATCCTTGGTTTCATATGCGCTTGGTATCACGGATATTGACCCTCTCGAGTTCGACCTTCTTTTCGAGAGATTCCTCAACCCGGATCGGATCTCGATGCCCGATATCGATATCGATTTCTGTCAGAGACGTCGAGATGAAGTGATCGAGTACGTGCGCGGACTTTACGGTGAGGAATCGGTGTCACAAATCGCGACTTTCAACATCCTCAAGGCGAAGTCTGCGGTTCGCGATGTCGGGCGCGTGATGGGCATGTCATTCGGTGACGTGGATCGGATCGCCAAGCTGATCCCCGATGAACTGAATATCACGATCGCGAAGGCTCTCGAGGATTCGCCGAGGTTGCGCGAGCTGGTCGAAAACGACGATGACGTCAGGCAGCTCGTAGAGACTGCTGCGCGGCTCGAAGGGCTCGCCCGCCACTGCGGAGTCCATGCTGCCGGTGTCGTGATCGCTCCGGAGCCGCTGGTAAATCTGGTTCCGTTGAACCGATCGTCCCACGAGGAGGTGACGACTCAGTTCGACAAGGACGATGTGGAGGCCCTGGGACTTCTCAAGATGGATTTTCTTGGGCTGCGGACACTGACCGTCATCGATGACGCGGTGAAATCAATCAGGCGATCGGAAAATCCCGATCTCGATCTCACCTCCATCCCGTTCGACGATCACGTAGTCTACGAACTCTTTTCGGCAGGGGAAACCGACGGCGTGTTTCAGTTCGAGTCCTCCGGGATGAAGGACGTGCTGCGAAAGGTACAGCCGCAGAGCTTTCTCGACATTGCCGCCCTGAATGCGCTGTATCGGCCAGGCCCGATGCAGTTCATCGATGATTATGCAGACCGCAAGCACGGGCGAAAAACCTTCACCTACATCTTCCCCGAACTCGAAGACATTCTCGGCGAGACGTACGGCATCATTGTCTACCAGGAACAGGTGATGCAGATCGCGGTCGAAATCGCCGGGTTCTCGATGGCCAAGGCGGACACCCTGCGCAAGGCCATGGGCAAGAAAAAGCAGGAGATCATCGACCGTGAAGGTGAGAACTTCATCCAGGGTGCGGTCGCCAAGGGCCATCCGAAGGACAAGACCCGGCAGCTGTGGAACCAGATCGTGCCGTTCGCGAAGTACGGCTTCAACAACTCGCACTCTGTGGCCTACGCGCACGTGGCATACCTCACCGCATACTTGAAGGCGCACTACACCCCGCACTTCATGGCAGCGATGCTGACCTCGGAAATGAACAATACGGATAAACTCGGCCAGTACCTCGTGAGGTGCAAGCAGATGGAACTCGAGATCCTGCCGCCGGACATCAACGCGTCGATGCCGCACTTCACGGTCGAGAATGGTGGTATCCGTTTCGGACTGGCAGCGATCAAGGGTGTGGGCCTTGCCGCCGTGGAACCCCTGCTCGAAGCCAGGTCACGAGTCGGTGAATTCTCCTCGGTCTCCGATTGCCTGCGATCGCTGTCGGCCCGTTCCATGAACCAGAAGGCCCTCGAGAGCCTGACCAAGGCAGGTTGTTTCGATCGCTTCGACATCAGCCGAAAGGGCATTCTGGACAATCTCGAACGCCTGCTCGAGATGGCCGGGCGGGAGAGAGAACAGCGCGAGCTCGGACAGGGCTTTCTCTTCGATGCTCTGCCGTCCGAGGCACTCGAGGACGAGCTTCGCAAGGCCGTCCGGGCGGACGAGGCAGAGCGATTGTCTTGGGAGCGAGAGGTTCTCGGCTTCTATCTCACAGGTCACCCGTTGGCTGCTTTCGATGAGCAGCTCGACCGGTACTCTGATTGTCGAGTCGTCGAAATCGCCGATCGTTTCGCCGCTGGTGCCGAGCATCTTACAGTCGGAGGACTGGTCACCAGTCTCAAGGTGATGCCGATCCGTAAGGAGGGCCGCAACCAGGGTCGCAGAATGGCCGTTTTTCGGCTCGAGGATGCGGCCGGTGCGGTCCGGGTGGTCGCCTTTCCCGATGTCTTCGAAGCCTACGAGCGACTGCTGGCTGACGGGAAGCCAGTGTTGGTCGTGGCGACCACCAGGGGCGAGGGCGAGCACGTCGAACTCATGGCGGACGAGGTCGTGGCTCTCGACGGCATCGACTCGCGGCGCGCGGCAGCGCTGCGAGTGGTGATTGACCTCGATCAGGTGGACGAAGAACGGCTCGAAGAGATTCGCGAGTATCTGCTCGAACATCCGGGTGAGATGCCGGTCAGGTTCGAGCTGCTCCGGCGAGGTCGTTTCCGCGCACGACTGGTGCCGCCGCCGGCATTGACCGTCGATCCTCGTACTGCTACCAGGGACGGGCTCAAACGTCTCCTGGACGGTGGCTGGTGCGAGTACGAGTTCGACTCCAAAGCCCGCAACGGCGGTGGCAAGAGCGTGCGACCGCCGTCCCCAACTGCAACCGGTGATTCAGCGGAGTTGGTGAACTAGCAGGGGAGAAAAGGAGAAGAGAAGAAAAGGGGAAGAGCAGGCGGGGGGTGGCAGCCAGTTGTCGCCCTGCCCTCTGCACCTTTTCCCCTTTTCCCCTCTGCAACCAGCGTCACTCCGCCTTCAAAACCTTGTATTTGCCGCTCAGCCATCGCTTGACATCAGTCTTGTACCAGCGTGAAAAACGCCTGCCCGAAGGACCACCGGCAAGAACAGTGAGCGCGCTGTCTTCGCCGAGATCGGTGATGAAGCGCCAGGATGGCGTGAAGGTTGTTTGCCTGTTGTGGGCGGTGAAAATACCCCCCTGAACGATGGTGGCGCGATTTCCCTGGACCTGGATGGGACCGTGATCGAAACCGAGCCACGTGGGCAACCGCCCGTCAAAAAATATGTTCTTCATCATGACCTGTTGGCGGCGGCCCCACGGGCTGATTGCTTCCACATCGACCTCGGTCAGGACCTCTTCGAGAACGCGACGGAAAAGGACTTCCTTGCCCTCCTCTCCGAACCATGATGCTTCGTCGCCGAGCAGAACCCGGTCGAAAAGGTGGTAGTAGTCGGCGACAATCGCTGTCGTCTCGATCGTCGCGTCCCAGATGTCCTCGCCGAAAAGGCCCCTGCCGAAAACTTCTCTGAGAATGGCGTGGTAGACAGTTTCGAAGAGGGAAGCGCCGCGAGATCCGTAACCGTATCGACAATCCCATCCAGCCAGCATTCGACCGGCAAATGTCTCGGGAAGCAGCGGCCGGAGGATTTCCATGAACCGTTCGGCCTGGAGCGAGTAAACATCGTTTTGAACGTGTCGCATATCGTCCTGAGAGCAAGCATCAATCGCGGAAAGCAACGAGCGAATCCGGTCGACTCGATATGAACCCATCGGCAAATTGATGACCAGCCGGCCGTTCTCCGGATTGAGGTCGTTGTTTGCGGTCGCGAGAAATCCCTCGGGTGGGTTGAACAACGAGTGGAGTTGATCTGCCGACACCAGCCCACGCCACCGCATCTTGTCATCCCAGGCGGGTACGGGGTGCAGTCCCGAGTGTTGCCGATCCGGAAGGAGCCCGGATTGCTGGTAGCCGATATTGCCGTCGCGATCGGCCAGCAGCCAGTTACAGGAGATTGCCACCTCGCGAACGATCGTCTGCGCTTCGAGTACTGTTGTGGCGGTAGGCAGGCGCGCGAGGGCATCGAGAGATGCCGAGCCGCCCCTTCGGTGTGCCGACCACGCACGACTGAGGTAAAAGCCGTTCTCCAGATCGGGCTTCCGGTTGTCGCTCTCGAGCACCCCGAGATCGGTTTCGCGAATCGTCACTTCAACCGGGCTCGCGCCTTTCCTGGCAATCTTCTCGGTTCGGATCTTCAGAGGTACAAAGGAATCCCCGCGTTGATAGCTGTCATCCCTGCATTTCTCGACAAAGAAATCCACCATGTCCATGAACCCGTAGGTGAAACCGAAGCTGAGATCTCGGGTGCGTCCCATGACGAGGCCAGGAACGCCGGGCATCGTTGCACCGATCCGATAGTTGTCGGCGGTATGCATGACTGCTTCGTACCAGATCGCCGGCAGCCTGTTGCACTCGAGATGGGGATCGTTGCACTGGAGCGGTTTTCCCGAAACGGTCTTCGAACCGGAAATCGCCCAGTTGTTGCTAGCCATGATGGTCGGCACCGGTCCGAGGAACCTGAGGGAGGCTGGAAGCAGCGGTTGGAGGTATCGAAGCTTGGCTATTGCGTCGATAGTCTGCTGATCGAGAGCTTCGAGGTGGGGCGCGGTGAGTCTGGCCAGCCGTTCGATTGACACACCGCCTCGAATGGCTTGGATGAGGAACTTTTCCATGTCCTGTTGCGACTGCGCGAGGCCGACGTAGGACATGAGCTTGACGGTCAAAATGGTGTCGGCGATTGTCCACCACTCGGGGTCGTGACGGACCAGAAGTAACTCCAGCGGACGATGATTGGTGGAGAGCCAGTGGTTGATTCCCTCCGCATAGGCTTCGCCCAATTCTCTGCCCTCTGCAATGCAGTTGACCGCTTCAACCTTTGCATATCGGGCGATACCGAGCTCTCGCATGAAGATGTCGATCTCGAGCGTCTCATCGTCATTGATGAGGCATTCGCAGAGTCGCCCTTGCCCGATGAGGCGAACCAGGATCATCTGGACAAATCGGTCCTGCGCATGAGCAAAACCCAACCCCCGGGCGAGATCGAGATCGTCGTCCCCCCAGAGCATGATGACGCCGTTCTGGTTTCGCGCGATCTCGATCGTCGATCCAGCGATGTCGATCTCCCGTCGCCTGCCGGTGATCCTCATCTTCTCCCCCCGCGGCTGCCATTATTCCCTATCCCGCTGCTGAGAGTGCCGAGTCAGTTCACGCTCAGGAATGGTCGGAGCGGGCGAGAGTCCGTAAAACCTGACGCCGAGTCTGAATGTGCTGACGAAGCTATCGCGACAGCGACCGCGCTCGTGCTCGATCGAGGTGGTTCGGACTTTCTGATTGGCCGTACGCCCGACGAGCCGTCAAGCCCCGACGCGGTGTGCCAAGTTACGCCAAACGAGCGAGATAGCCGAAACTCGGGGTATTCTTGAATGAGCATGGATTTCAACGCCGAGCAGTCGAAGCGCGAGATCGTGGAGTCGCTGAGAGAACAGCGATGGGCTGAAGCCCTCGACGGCCTCGAGGTGTGGTGCGAACGGTTTCCGAACGACTCCCGATCGTGGCTCAATCGCGGATATTGCCTGGTACACCTCGAGCGGTATGACGAGGCCGTTGCCGCGCTCGACCGGTGCCTCGAGATCGATCCGTCCTCATCGACCGCGCTGGGATGGCGGAAGAAGGCTCTGGCAGAGCTCGATAAGGCGTTTTCGGTCGCGAAGTCTCGAACAGACGAGTCGAGGTCTGATTCCGCTTCACAGGCCGCGAATGGAAAAACGCGTCGGGTCTCGCGAGAGGAATCGGCGGCACCATCCTTCGCAACTGTTGCTGCAGCAGACACGGGCCGAGGCTGGATAGCCGGCACGGTCGTGGATGGCCGGTACGAGGTGCGCGAGGTTGCGCGCGGCGGGATGGCGGTTGTCTCGATCGCCTTCGATCGAGAACTGCAACGAATGGTGGCTGTGAAGACCCCCCTTCCATCGGTCCTCGCGACCGAAGACGGGAGGGCGCGGTTCCAGAGGGAAGCCGAATCATGGATCGCTCTCGGAGTTCACCCCAACATCTGTTCCGCATATTACCTCCAGGAGATAGGAGGTATGCCCCGGCTGTTCATCGAGTACGTCGATGGAGGCGATCTCGGCTGTTGGCTCAGGGGAGAGCAGGAACCGAGCTTCGAACAGCGATTCGACATCGCGATTCAGATAGCCAGCGGGCTCGACTACACCCACAACTTTCTGTGGACTGACGATGATGGCGTCCAGCACAGGGGCATCGTCCACCGCGACATCAAACCGGCCAATGTGCTCCTCACGTCCGAAGGAATCGCCCGGGTGACCGATTTCGGTCTGGTTCGCGCGGAGGGGACCGAGAAGAACGTTGAAGGCGACATCCGCGAGCAGATGCCGCCGTTCCTGAAACACACCGCGGGACGTGAGGACGCCTCGATGGGCAGCGGCACCTGGCAGACGGTGACGGTGGACGGTGGTCTTGTCGGCACACCACCGTACATGGCTCCCGAGCTTTGGCGTCAATCCCTCAGGGGAACGGTCGCGACGGACATTTACGCATACGGCTGTATGCTTTACGAAATCTTCTGCGGCCGTCGACCCTTCATGACGCCCACCGATGCGGCGTCCCAGACCCGGGAGAACCAGCTCAGCGGCTGGATGCGCATGCACGTGCGTGAGGAGGCCCCCGATCCGCGTCTCTTCGAGCCGAGTATTGGAGGGCGTCTCGCTTCTCTGATGCTGTCGTGCGTCGAAAAGGACCCGAATCGGCGCCCCCGATCATTTGGACCGTTACGTGAATGGTTGGTCGGGATGTACCGGGAGTCGACGGGTCGGCGTTACCCGCGACCGGAGCCGCAGCGCACGCGGCTGCTCGCGGACTCACTCAACAATCGAGGGGTCTCCTTCATCACGCTCGGACTCGCGGAGCGTGCGGAAACCAGCTTGCGCTCCGCCCTCGAGACGGATCCTCGGCACCTCGAAGCGACCCTCAACTCGAGTCTCCTGGAATGGCGTCGAGACGGATTGACAGATGCGGAACTCGAGCGCCGTTTCAGCGAAGCTGAACGAGCATCCGGCGATGTTGCGAGAGGCCAGCTGCTTCGCGCCCGCATGCGGCTCCTTCTGGATGATCCCATTGGGGCCATATCCGCATTGGAATCTACGGGCACCGAAGGGCATTCGCATGCCGACAAACGAGAGCTCGGCCTCGCTCTTCTTGCTCGATACAATCTGCAAGGAAACGACGGAGACCTGAAACGGGCGCATGGACTCCTTTCAGAGGTCGTCGAGGCGAGCCCGTCCGACATCGGAGTCGTAGTCGCGCTGGGCGAAATCTACAGATTGCAGGGGAATCACGAGGTCGCTGAAGAAGCCCTGACCAGAGCCCGGTCCCTTGATGCGAACCTCGGGGAGAGCTTATCCCTGGCGGTGGCCAACTATCTGCCGGGTCATCTGGTCACTCGAAAAATGGCTCACCAGGCCCCTCTGCAGAGCCTGCTCGGACTGCCCAACGGCCAATTGGTTGTGCGGTCGGTGGCCGGTGAGGCAATGGTTTGGGCCCGAACCGGGAACCAGCCCATCCACCGTATCAATCTCGGTGGGCCGGCTCGCCAGGGTCGTTCAATGACCGCAGTCGACGATGTCCTGATCGCCTGCCTGGAGAACGCACCGCTGACTCTCTTCGACCTCGGGACTGGGCAGCGGTTGCGAAACCTCCGTATCCACCCTGGTGTTGCGATTTGCGTAGCCGCCTCTCCTGACTGCCGTTCGGTGGCCTCGGGAGGGTCCGATCGCAATCTGAGAATCTGGGATCTCGAGAGTGGTGAGTGCACGCAGACACTTTCGGACCACGGCGCCTTTGTCAGCGCCGTTGGCTGGCTTCCGTCCGGAGGGCAAGTGGTTACGGCGAGCGCCGACGGCACCGTTCGTATCTGGGATCCCGGCGAACAGCGATGCATCCAGGTCTTAGAAGGCCATCGCGGGCCGATTCGAGATATTGCGATCGCTGACGATGGGCAGGTTGCACTTTCCGCCGGTCAGGACGGCTCGATCGGGGTGTGGGATCTCGAAGAAGGGCGTTGTATCCGGTTTCTGAGGGGGCACAGCGGTGCAGTGACCGCCATTTCTCTGGTCGGTCGAACGGCGGTGTCCGGTGGTGAGGACAACACTGTCCGCATCTGGAACGTTGACACCGGTGCGGCGCAACGGATCATGCGACTGGCCAACCCGGTCCAGGACCTGGCTGTCGTGAACCATGGGCAACACGTGGCCGTGGTCCACAGCTCTTCGGTGAGCCAGCTCCTTCTGCCTCTGCATGTACCCTACCGGCTACCGCTCGCACTTGCCCAGAGCGCGGCTTCCGGCGAGCTTGCCGGTCGAGACAGAGAATTCCGCGCCCACATCAATCTCGCTCGAGAGCTGATCGACGCTGGCCAGCTTGAAGAAGCGATGCAACCGTTGCGTGCGGCTCGAGAGGTTTCAGGTTACGAGCTTCACCACGAGGCACTCGAGTTATGGAACAGGGTGTTGGCGTTTTTCCCAAAGAGTTCCCCACGATCGGTCGTGGAACTCCGCAGGATCGGCGGCGGCACGGTTGTCACGGCCTGCCGGCTCACCAAGGACAACAATGCGTGCTTCGTCGGCGGTGATGACGGATCGCTGAGAATCTTCGAGACTTCCACAGGCGCCGAAGAAGGCATGTTCGAGGGCCATGCGGACAGTGTCACGGCTGTCGCGGTCTGTGACGACGGCGAACTGCTGGCATCGGCAGGCAAGGACGGTGTGGTGAGGTTGTGGGAGAAGGGGCAGGCCGCATTTCTGCGCGAGTTCAAAGGGCACGACGGACTCGTCCAAGCTGTGGTTTTCGATCCCGACGGTTCAGCGGTCGTCACGGCGGGCGATGATGGGACTGTTAGGCGGTGGCCGCTCGACGAAAATTCGTTGCCGGAGCTCCTCGGCCGTTGTGAGGATGCGGTCACTGCGCTTTCTGTGTGTGCGGACGGTCGATTCGTGGTCGGTGGCGGATGGGACAGTCAGGTCACCGTCTGGAGCCTTTCCAAGGGTGAGGAACTCCGACGCATGGGGGGTCACGAGGGTGCGATCTTTGCGGTCGCGACCAGTCCGGACTGTCGGTTGGTTGCCTCGGCGGGGGAGGATGGCGACATCCGCCTATGGGACCTCGAAAACGGCCGTTGCTGGCGCGTCCTGTCGGGCCATGAGGGCAGCGTGCAAACAGTTGAGTTCACTCCCGATGCCCGGTTCCTGGTATCGGTCGGGAAAGATGCCACGCTGCGTTTGTGGAACGTCCGCACCGGTGTTGCCGAAAAGGTGGTTGAGGGTCACGCGGGGCCCATCACCGATCTCGCACTGAGTCGTGATGGCGGAGCGGCGTTGAGCGCCGGGACAGATGCGACCCTTCGCCTTTGGTTTCTCGATTGGGAACCGGAAACTCCCGAAGACGGACGGTGGGATGATCGTGCGCGGCCGTTTCTCGACGTATTCCTCCGGCGGCTCGAGCGTGAGACACAGGGCGGAGGCCCGCCCGTGTGGAACGATCAGGACATTGACAGACTGATCGAAGACCTCGGGCATCGGGGATTTGGATGGCTCGACCGCAATATCCTGCAGCGGGAGCTCGAGAAACTCGCGAGAAACCGGGATGAGCAGAGGGACGAGGAGCAGCAACGGACGAGGGAGCTCGCAAAGCGGCGGGCGCGTCAGGTGCGGATGGCCCCGGCAAAACAAATTGCCGCGGGCCTGACCGAAAATCTCGGCATCAAACTGGCAGGTGCAGCTGGGCTGGCGATCGTGGTGCTCTTGGCGTTGACGAGTTTGCGTACTCCGGACAGCGGAGAGATTCGATTCAACGACAAGTTGCACGGAGAGGTGTCTCTTCTCACTCGCGAGCGCGGAATTCGACTCAAACGCGGTATGGTGCTGGCGTATCAGAACCGACCGTCAATGGGTTCGATCAATTGCAGCGACGGCACATTCGGAGAGTTCCTGTCCTTTGTGCTGAACGCAGAGAGTGCGGTCGATCCCCCTCTCGATCCGGGTGTGCCTGCTGCCGACCTCAACTTCAGAGACCGTTATGCAGGCTCGGTGAACTGTGTCGGGAGGCTCGGCGATCGAGGGGTGGTCGATGACCTGCTCGAGCGCGCTGCGAAAAACCTCCATCCCTACCGCCTCGAAGATCTGCTGTCGATCATGGTGCGAGTCGGTGGCGGTGAAGATCCTCGAGTGCTCGGAGAACTGGACAGCCGTTCAGAGACCGTGCGGCACTTTGCTGCCCTCAGCGTGATTTATGGCGGAAACGAGAATGGTGTCGAGGCTCTGGTGGATGGACTCCAGAGCGACGAACTGCGGGTAGTCGAAGGTGCGAGTTATGTTCTTACGGAGCTCATCGCAATTGGAGCAATTGACGAAGGATCGGCCTTCGAAACTGTCCGCGTCCTGTGTCGCAACATCGACCCGAACGTACGGCGAAACGCCGTACGCGCGCTAGTGCACTTCGAGTTCAAAGGCCCGGCGCGCCACCTGATGGATGAGCTTCTCGAAGACATCGACTCCGAGGTTCGCCTCGCCGCCCATCGGACCCGGGAGACCATCCGCTCGGTGAAGATTCACGAGCTCTTCGGTTAGTCCGGATCCATTCACCAATCAGGCGCTGCCACCCGACCGGTACAATGACCGCTGGAAAGGGATAGGTGATCGGCATGCGTATCGTTCATTTCCTGACGGAATCCGGCTCCGAGTGGGGCTCCGTCGTCGATGACATGGTTTGCCACCTTTTGCGGGGGCCGTTTGAAGCTCTCGAGACGGGTCGGTCGATAGCCCGATTGGAGGATGTCGATCTGCTCGCGCCTGCGCAACCGACCAAGATCGTCTGTGTTGGCCGCAACTACGCAGCCCACGCGGCAGAGCACGGTGCCGACGTGCCGACGGAACCGCTGCTGTTTCTCAAACCGCCGTCCTCGGTGATTGCCCCGGGTGCCGAGATCGTGCTCCCGGACCTGTCCTCGCGAGTCGAACATGAGTGCGAGCTGGCGTTGATCATTGGTCGGCGCTGTCGCCACGTATCGACGGAGAACGCGTGGTCGAACGTATTTGGCATCACCTGCGGCAACGATGTCACCGCCCGAGATCTCCAGCGCTCCGACTCGCAGTGGACCCGCGGCAAGGGATTCGACACCTTCTGCCCCCTCGGACCATGGGTCGTGACCGACCTCGGCGAACACGAGGTCGGCGAGCTCCAGGTGAGGTGCATGGTCAACGGGGAGGAGAGACAAAGCGCCAGCACGGCGCAGATGGTGTTTTCGCCGTCTTTTCTCATCTCGTATATCACCCAGGTCATGACCCTCGAGCCGGGCGACGTCGTGATGACCGGCACCCCATCCGGAGTCGGACCGTTGCATTCTGGGGACGAGGTGACCGTCGAAGTGGAACGCGTTGGCAGGCTCACCAACCCAGTCGCGTGACGAATTCGAATTTCGGATTACCCGCCAACACCTGGATTGACTCCTGATTCGCGCGAAAAGACGGGCTTTGAATACCCGAAATTTGAAGTATCCATAGCGAGGTTATCCACCCTACTGGAGGCCGTTTGAACGAGAAAAAAGAGAATGCCGCTCAGAAGACCTGCGTCGTTACCGGTGCGAACTCGGGCATCGGCAAGGAGATTGCCCGCGGATTGGCGGGTGAAGGCTGGCGAGTTCTCATGGTGGTCCGTAGCCGTGAGAAGGGCGAACCGGCACGAGCGGAGATCATGGGATCTACCGGAAATCGGCAGGTCGAGCTCCTGATTTCCGATCTTTCCTCCCAACGCGAGGTGCGGGAGCTGGCGACGGCCATTCTTGACCGAAGTGATCGGCTCGACGCTCTGATCAATAATGCCGGACTCACTCTCGGGAAACGCATCCTCACGGAGGATGGCATCGAAACGACCTTCGCTGTCAATCATTTGGCGCCGTTTCTGCTCACCAACCTCCTTCTGGACAGGCTGAAGCAAAGCGCGCCCTCGCGCATCGTGAATGTCGCCTCGGATGCCCATCGAAGGGGAGCGATCGATTTCGACGATCTGTCCGCCGAACGAGGCTATTCGGCCTGGCGGGCCTACAGCCAATCAAAGCTTGCCAACATCCTCTTCACGCGACAGCTCGCGCGACGGCTCGAAGGGACCGGCGTGACCGTGACCTGTCTCCATCCAGGGGTTGTGCGCACCGGCTTCGGTCGTCAGGGTTCTGCGTTCATCCGGGTCGGAACGAGGATTGCCGGGGTGTTCCTGTTGTCGCCGAAGAAGGGCGCAGACACCGCGATATGGCTGGTCACCTCTCCAGCGGTCGAGGGCGCGAGCGGCGGGTACTACGAAAAACGACGTCTGACCGAACCGTCGAAACCTGCCCGGGATTCGGCGGCCGCCGAGCGCCTGTGGCGCCTCAGCGAAGAGATGGTTGGACTCAGGACCGACGGACTTTGAGTGTGGAACCGCCACTCAACCTTCGCGCTTCGCGAAACCGAGGGAAGGGGCGGGAAATCCGAATACCAAAATCCGAAATCCGAAATTCGTGTTGCGCGTGTATGATTCACCGTCAATGAAAAGCACATGGGCAGCTCTCACACCGCTGGCGGCTCCGATCTTCGTGATCGCGCTCTTGGCTGCGGGTTGCGGGCCGGAGCAGCCCGCTTCCAGACTGCGTATGACATACCCTCACGAGCTGGTGACGATGGATCCACATGCCCACTCTGATGGTGTCACACGCAGGGTTCTGTCGGCAGTGTACGAGGGCCTTGTTCAGTTCAAGCCGGGGTCACCGGTCCAACCTTGTCTGGCTGATCGTTGGACGACTCCAGATGCATTCACTTGGCGCATCCACCTTCGCGATGGCGTGCGATTTCACGACGGCAGACACCTCACTGCGGATGACGTTGTGGCCTCGATCGAACGAGCACGATCGGGCGAAAACCGGGGCCAGCAGCTGGATGACATTGAAGGGATCCAAGTTGCCGAGAACGACGTTCGGACGATAGAGGTGAAAACCAGACACCCGGCTCCGTTGCTGCTCACCCGGCTCGAGTCTGTGGCGATAGTGCCACGGGATTTCAAGCTGTCGGTTCCGATCGGGACAGGCCCATATCGGCTGCGGGCCGGCTCGGTCGACGGTCCGGTCCTTCTCGAACGATGGGATGAATACTGGGCCCGGGCACCGGACTTCGATCAGATCACCATTCAGTTCGTGTCGCTACTCGAGGAGTTGGCCGACCTGGTGGACAGTCAGAACGTGGACGTCGTGGCTCTTGCTCAGGAGCGCTTTGTCAACGATTTCGAGCCGACACCAGGGTGGAGAGTTGAAGCTCTGCCAGCGGTGGCCACGACCTACCTCGGCATCAACATCACCACACCCCCGTTTGACGATTTGCGGGTACGAAAGGCCATCGATGACCTGATTGACCGCAGACAGCTGGTCTCCGAGATCTATCCCCCGGGATATGCGACACCGGCCTATTCCCTGGTGTCGCCCAAGATCTTCGGTTATGGTCCGGAACAGCGGGCTAAACATCCTGACCCGGAGCAAGCTCGACAGCTGCTCGTCGACGCCGGGGTGAAGCCGGAAACGGAACTGAATCTGGACTTCCAGGCGCGCTACGAGCCCGTGGTTGCCCCCCTGGCTGCGATGCTGGCTGAAGCGGGTCTCGTTGTTGTGCCCCGGTCGCACGAGTATGAAACGTTCTACCGTCGGCTCGAGGAGGCCGAAAACGATCTGTTTTTCTTCAGCTGGAACTTCCGGGTCCCTGACGCATCACCATTCCTCGAGCTTTTCGTTCAGAGCCGGAATCCGGACCGTGGGCATGGCAGCTTCAACGGAGCAGCCTTGAGCGATCCGGAGATCGACCGGCTTCTCGAGGAGGCGGCGCACGAGACTCGATCCGAATCGAGGCTCGATCTCCTGCAAACGCTTCTTGCCGATGTGGATGCGAAGTATGTGTATTTACCGCTCTTCAGACCCGCACCGATCGCGCTGGTTCGGGAACCACTCGAGGTCTTAGGCCATTGCATGCGGCCTCAAGATGTGCACCTGAGATGAGAATACACCTTTGAAACTTGACACGAAGTGCGCACCTCACTACAAACGGTGCGAATAACGGCCGACAGCCGTCACTACAGGAGGTTACTCGATGAACGACAAGAAAGCAGATCTCGCCGGTCCGGGAATCAGTACTTACGAGGAGGTGGCGAAGATCCTGCCCACCGACTACGAGCCGCTTCAGAAACCTCTCGAACGCATGAAAGCGGTGTACGAGGCCAAGCAGTTTATTGAGAAAGGCCTTGCCGAGGAGCTGAACCTGACAATGGTCCAGGTGCCACTGATCGTCGACCGCGACAGTGGAGTCAACGACTACCTCGATCGAGACGGATCACGGACCCCTGTCGACTTTCAATGCGGGCTCGGTCTCGAGACTCCGATACAGGCTCAGGTCGTGCAGGCGGCCACCAAATGGAAGAGGATGGCGCTCGCCCAATTCGGTTGTGAGGTGGGTGAGGGCATCAACACTGATATGCGTGCGGTGCGCAAGGACTACTTCCTCGACCACGATCATTCGTCCTACGTTGACCAGTGGGACTGGGAAAAGGTCATCACCCCCGAGCAGCGAAATCTCGACTATCTGACCGAGACAGTCAAAAAGATCTGGAAGGTCATCTACGGCGCAGGCCAGCATGTCAGGGAGCTGTTTCCGGAGCTCAGGAACGACAGATACCCGGATTTTCCCGAAGAACTTACCTTTATTCACGCTGAAGAAATCCTTGAGCGCTACCCCGATCTGCCGCGAAAGCAGCGCGAGACCAAGATCATTCAGGAGTATCCGGCGATATTCATCTACGGCATCGGCTGGCCGCTCGCCGACGGCTATCCGCACGAGATGCGGGCGGCCGACTACGACGACTGGGTCACAGAGACCACATCGGCTGACGGCCGACCGATGCACGGCCTCAATGGCGACATCCTGGTCTGGAACCCGGTCACCAGGCGGCGCCACGAGCTCAGCTCGATGGGGATTCGAGTCACCAAGGACACGATGAAGGTGCAGCTCGAAATGAGTGGTCAGCTCGACTTCCTCGAACTGCCATATCACCAGGCGATCCTCAACGACGAGATTCCGCTCTCGATCGGTGGCGGCATCGGCCAGGCTCGAACGTACATGTACCTCCTTCGTACGGCTCACCTCGGCGAGGTGACAGTCACCGTGTGGCCGAAGCAACTGAAGGAGATATGTGCGGCGAGGAACATACACGTTCTCGAGTGACCTCGACCACGAATTCAGAATTCGGAACTCTGAATTCGGAATGCCATCAGACTATTTCGGATTCCCTCCACCGGGTGATGGGAGGGGGGATTCAGAATTCAGCCCGCCAGGGCTACCGCTTCCATTTCGATCTGGACGCCGAGCGGGAGGGCGGCGACCTGGACTGCCGAACGCGCCGGCGGTTCAGAGGGGAAGAATTCGGCGTAGATCCCGTTCATCGCCTGGAAATCTCCGAGATCGGTCATGAAAACAGTCATTTTGACGACTCGATGGAGTCCGCTGCCGGCGGCACGCAGCACCGCATCGACGTTCGAGAGAACCTGGCGGGTCTGGTCCTCGATCGTCTCTGCCTCGATCTTTCCGGACGCGGGATTGATCGCGATCTGTCCGGCGGTGAACACGAATCCGTCAGTGGAGATGGCTTGAGAGTAGGGTCCGACCGCACCCGGTGCCTCGGTGGTAGCGATGACCTCACGTTGTTGACTCATGTGTGACCTCCTGTCAGGAGGTAGAATACCCGAGTTGCCATGACTACCTTCTGGCGTGTCGTCGCCTCACCCGCACGCTTCTACAAGCGATTCATCTCGCCTTTCATGCCACCAGCCTGCCGTTTCCAGCCGACCTGTTCTGTCTATGCGGCGGAAGCGATCGAAACCCACGGACTGTTGGGTTTCTGGCTGGCCATCAAGCGTATCCTCAAGTGTCATCCGTTCCACCCCGGCGGCTACGACCCCGTCCCACCGGCGACCCGCGACGAAGACCACACAGCCTGAGCCATCAAAATGCGCATCCAGCGATCTTTTTGGCAGACGGCCGTACGGCTTCCACCGCCCGCCCACGGCAATAGGGCCCCGACCGTCCGTTCTCCTGCTTCGGGCACTTCAATCTCGTTGTCGAGCCGTCAAGCCGTGAAGCCGTTGAGCCGTAAGGCCACGCGAGACGAGTGGCTAGCCCTCAATCCGCTTCGCCAACCACGCCTCCATCCGATCGAAGACCTCCTCCTTCTCCGGCTCGTTGAACATTTCGTGGTACAGCCCGTCCCATTCGACGTAATCGACCAGATGATCAGGCGCATTTGCGACCCATCTTCTGGTTGCAGCCGGGTCGGCGAGGAGGTCGTCGCCTGACTGCATCACCAGGGTTGGCAGGGTAAGCGAAGGTGCCCGGGCCAGGGTATCGGCGTGCGCTCTCAGGACCGAGGTGAACCACCTGGCCGACACGGTGTCGCTGACCAGCGGATCGTTGATATAGGCCTCGGGAACCGCCGGGTCGTGACTGAGCGCGCTCGGCTCCGCAGGTTTCGAAAACATCAGCTTGGGTACGAACGTCGAGACGATGTTCGCCACCATGTGCAGGGCTGGCGGTGGAGCCGCGCTCGGGTGGACGCCGAGGAAGGGTGACGACACGACGATTCCCGCGAGCCCAGTCGGGTGGATCAGGGCGTCTCGGAGCGTGATCAGCCCTCCCTGGGAGTGGCCAACCAGAAAGAGCGGCAGGTCGGGTTGCGCCTCGCCGACCAGCGTGCGGACGGCAGCGAGATCGGTCAGGAATTCGTCAAAAGAATCCACGTGCACCCGAAGTCCGGGGCTCCGGCCGTGACCCCGATAGTCGTGCGCCCAGCAGTCGAAACCGGCCTCGGCGAAATGATCGAGAACATGGACATAACGGCCCGTGTGCTCGGCGAGTCCATGGACAATGAGCAGCGCTGCGCGAGGGTCGCCTTCGGGCGAGTGGCGACGCCAGAAGAGTCGATTGCCGTCGGCACTCTTTGTCCATCCCTGATCTGTTTTCACCCGTTTCCCTCCCGACGGTCCGCGCGCACCCGATCGACCGCCAGTTGCCACCCTCGATAGAGTTCGTCTCGATCGGCGGCCTTCATCTCGGGTTCGAATCGGCGGTCCTCCTGCCACGCGCCAATAAGCTCTTCGGGATTGCGCCACATGCCGGTGCACAGCCCGGCGAGAAAGGCGGACCCCGCAGCGGTCGTCTCCAACAGGCGAGGGCGAACCACAGGTACGCCGAGGATGTCGGCTTGGAACTGCATCAGGAAATTGTTGGCGGCCGCACCGCCATCGGCTCGGAGTTCATGGATCGGTTCGGCCGAGTCGCTGTTCATTGCGTCGACGACGTCGCGCGTCTGGTAGGCAATGCTCTCCAAAGTGGCGCGAATGATTTGTTCGCGGCCGCTGCCCCGTGTGAGACCCACGACCGCTCCGCGCGCCTCCATGTCCCAATAGGGTGCACCCAAACCGGCAAACGCCGGCACGACGTACACGCCCTGTGTGTCGTTCACCCGCATGGCGACCTCTTCGGTCTCAACAGCGCTGCCGACGAGACCCATCTCATCGCGAAGCCACTGAATGGCGGCGCCTGTCGTGAAGACGGAGCCTTCCAAGGCGTACGCCGCGTTCCCGTGGGCGTCGCAACAGACGGTGGTCAGCAGTCCGCAGCTGCTTCTATGGAGTTCGGAACCGGTGTTTTTCATCACGAAGCAACCGGTGCCATAGGTGTTCTTCACCGTTCCCGGTTGCCAACATCCCTGGCCGTAGAGCGCGGCCTGCTGGTCGCCCGCCATACCCGCCACCGGAATGCCGCCGGGCAGGGCGCCGGCGGGAACCGTGGTTCCGAAGGTCCAGGAGCTCGGTTTGATTTCAGGCAGCATGGCTTCGGGCACTCCGAAAATATCGAGCAGCTCGGGGTCCCAGGCGAGCTTCCGTATGTCGTAGAGAAGGGTTCTGGAAGCATTGGTCGGTTCGGTAGCGTGGACCTCGCCTCCGGTGAGTTTGTAGAGCATCCACGTATCGATGGTGCCAAAGACAATCTCGCCCGCTTCGGCGCGTGGTCTCGCGTCCGGGTGGTGATCGAGGATCCATTTCACCTTCGAACCGGAGAAATAGGGATCGACAACCAGTCCCGTGTGCGCGGCGATCAGAGGCTCGAGACCGTCGTCACGGATCTGTTGGCAAATGTCCGCAGTCTGGCGGCTCTGCCACACGATTGCGCGATGAACAGGTTCGCCGCTGGCCCGATCCCACACCACGGTGGTCTCGCGCTGGTTGGTGACCCCGACGGCGCGGAGCTCGCCATCGGCCAGCCCGGCCTCTTCCAGTGCGACACCAATCACGCTGAGAGACACCCGCCAGATTTCCTCCGGGTCGTGTTCGACCCAACCGGGCTGCGGGTAGTACTGGCTGAACTCCTCGGTCGCACGTCCGAGGACCCTTCCGTCGCGGTCGAGCACCAAGGCGGTCGACCCAGTGGTCCCCTGGTCGATCGCGAGCACGGCGTCAGGCATGCATCCTCCCCGTGGTAGTGTACTGAAGATAATCCGGGTTGAGATTTTCGGCTGCGAGGAGGCGAGATGGATAGACTGATCGAAGTGGTTCGGAGCCTGATACCGATGACGATCGTGATCATCATCGGTGTCGGTGCCATGTCCATTCTCAACCGACGCATCGTCAAGAAAAGTGCCGATATGGCGGAAAAGGGCACCTTCAGGCGACAGATGGCCATGACCTTCACGTCGCTCATCTTCGTTGTCGCTATCCTCGTCACGGCTCCGCTCGATGACGGGGTTCGCGGAAACCTGATTTCCCTCTTCGGAATCGCGCTTACAGGTGTCATCGCGTTGTCCTCGGCGACTCTGGCATCGAACGCGATGGCGGGTCTGATGCTTCGCGCGATTGAAAACTTCAAACATGGCGACTTCATCAGTTGCGGCGATCTCTTCGGTCGGGTGACCGAACGCGGCCTCTTCCACACCGAGATCCAGAATCAGTACTCGGATCTCATCACCCTGCCGAATCTGTACCTCGCCACCAACCCGGTCACGGTCGTTCGTTCGTCAGGCTCGTTCGTGGCTGCAAGACTCTCGCTGGGATACGACCTCCAACACGACGAAATCGAGGCTCTCCTTCTCAGCGCTGCGGAGCACACCGGTCTGGTCGAGGCCTTCGTGCGCATTCGTGAGCTCGGAGATTTCTCGGTGACCTACGAGGTCGTCGGAAGGCTAGCAGACACCAAGAAGTTCCTCGGCGCGAAGTCGACCCTCAACCGAGCCGTGCTCGACACCCTGCATCAGGCCGGTGTCGAGATCGTCTCGCCGACCTTTGTGTACCAGAGGCGGGCACAGGCTGACCGGGCGTTCATTCCTGAGATTCCCTCCGACAAGCCGGTCGAACAGACCCGGGAGCGGGCTCCCGATGCGCTTGTCTTTGACAAAGCTGACCAGGTGGAGAAGGTGGAGGATCTCCGCGCCCGCCTGACCGAGCTCGACAAGGAGATCGGCGAGCTTGGTGAGAAGGCGAAACGTGCGACTGAAGACGAGGCGGAACAGATCGAAGAAACGATCACGATCCGCAAACGGGTTCGCGAGCGGCTGGTCGCGCGAATCGCTGAACTCGAAAAGAAGGTGGACGAGTAGTCGTCCACCCCTCCTCGCATTTCGGATTTGGAATTTCCCGCCCACCCTAAAAGCGTTTTCTGGGGTCGTACTAGAGAGCAGTACACTGAAAGCCCGCACCGAGAATCCAACATCCAGCATCCAGAATCCAGCATCCAGAATCTCGACCCTCAACCCAACGCCCGATCTAAGACCTCGATCAGGCGATCAATCTCTTCGGGTGTGTTGTAGTGCACCAGGCTGGTCCTGACGACGCCATCCTCAGGAATCAGCCCGGCGGCCTCGCACAGGTGGTAGGCGTACATGTGGCCATGGCGAATGCCGATTCCGGATCGGTCCACCTCTTCGGTGATCTCGGCAGAGCTCTTGGATTCGTGTACGAAGCTGATAGTGCCGACGCGCGACGGCCCGGCGTCGGTCGGACCGAAGATCCGCACGTCGTCTCGCGAACGCAGGTACTCGATGAGGCGGGCCTGGAGCGGAAGCTCACAGGCGGTCATCACATCGAATGCGCGCTCGACTGCCGCCCGATCCAACAGCTCCGGGTCGGGAATGTCGGCGAGGAAAGCCAGGTAATGGCGCAATCCGCGGATGCCGGCGCAACCCTCGTGATTGACCCCGCCGACCTCGAACTTGTAGGGCAGCTCATCCTCCGGAACGAAGAAATGGTTCGGTCCCGGCAGCTCGGCAATCGCATCGCGTCGTCCCCACAGGGCGGCCATATGCGGGCCATAGACCTTGTAGGCCGAGTACGCATACCAGTCGACCGTCCAGGCCGAAACGTTCATCGCGCGGTGGGGTGCATAGGCGACTCCGTCCACCACCACCCGGGCCCCGGCCGCGTGGACCAACGAGGTGATCGCCTCAATATCCACAATGCCTCCGAGGAGGTTGGATACGTGAGGGAATGCGACGAGAGCGGTGCGGTCGGTGAGGAGGGTTTCGAGCGCCTCGAGCGGACACTCGTACGTGGCCGGATTCATCTTCCACCAGCGAAGGGTAAAGCCAAGCCGTTCCAGGTTTTTCCACGGACCGACGTTTGCCTCGTGCCCGGTCTGCGCGACGATGATCTCTGCGTCGGTCGCGAGCACCCGTGCGTAAGCACCCGAGAGCATCTGCAGGAGGGCCGACGTAGACGGACCGAGGATCACCTCGCCGTCGCCCCCGTTCATCATCAGGCGGACAAAATCGTGCGCCTCATCGACCAGTTCCGTCGCACGCTGCGACAGGGGATAGCTGGCGCCAATCTGCACATAGGTCGTCAGCATGTAGTCGCGGATACTGTCAACCACGATCGCCGGTACCTGCGATCCGCCGGCGTTCTCCAGATACACGGTGTTCCCCGCGAGGGCAGGAAACTGCGAGCGAATCCGCTCACGATCGTCGCTTGAAATCTGAATCATCACGAGGTCCCCCCATCCAGAAATCGCAGAAGGCTGCCCGCAGATTATGGTTGAATTCGCCGTGTCGGTCGAGTGTTTCGAAAAACTCGCCGGGGTGCCAATCGTAAACGCTCGAGGAGGCATTGTGGTAGAGAACCTGGATTCCGGAAGCTCGTTGCAACAGACCCTGGATCGCGATGTACCTCAACCCGAGAGCCTGGTGCGGCGCCTTTTCAAGAACCGGTTCGGCCACTGGCGAGCTGGATGGCGTCTGTTGGTGTACCTGGTTGCGGCGTTCGCCCTCGGCAAACTCATCACGACAGGCCTCAGACTCTTCATGGGCAATCCTGCCGAGGCGCCGTTCGACTCGTGGCTTCACTCCGTTCTCTGGGTTGTGGCGAACTTTGGACTGATCGCCGGGGCACTGCTCGTGCTCCGCTGGCTCGACCGGCGACCGGCCGCCCTGCTTGGTCTCAGTCTCACTCCCGGCTGGGTTCGAGAATCCGCCGTGGGTCTCGTCTGGGGCGTCGGTGCGACCGGCGTCCTAACCGTGATCCTGATCGTGTCGGGATCGGTATCGTTCGCCGTGTCGCCGCAGCCTGCCGAGAGCCTGGCCACGATGCCGCGATACCTGTTCATTTTTCTCATGGCGGCCACAGTGGAGGAATTGGTCTTCCGGGGCTATCCTCTGCAGGTGCTTGCGGAGGGGAGCAGGCGCTGGATCGCGGGTGCTCTCCTGTGCATCGTTTTCACGATGGGGCACGCGAACAACCCCGACGTCACGATCATCGGAATCGTCAACATTTTCCTCGCCTCGATCATGCTCACCGTGCTCTATTTTCAGACCCGGCGTCTGTGGCTGCCGATCGCGGTTCACGTGTCGTGGAACTTCAGCCAGAGCTGGCTGCTGGGCTTCGACGTCAGCGGCATCAAGATCGACGATCAGCTGATTATCATGACGCCAACCGGTGCGGACCTGATCACCGGCGGTGAGTTCGGGCTCGAGGGCAGCATCCTGTCGACCATTCTGTTTGTCGTCGTGATCGTCTGGTTGCTCGCGAGTCCGGTTCTTCGACCGACGGGCGAGGTCGCGGCCCTCTGGGCGCCGTACCCAGCAGGGTTCGGGCTCGAGCCCGCCCTCCCGCCCGATGCTGGTGACTCGATGCTGGATGCTCGGCACGCGCGCCTATCGGGATCCGAAATGGAATCGGACTTTGCCGATACCGAGATGTCGGACACCGAGGATCGGGTATCGAAGATCTAGGTTGAAGTCGGCCGCTCTTGATTCCACTGAATGAGGCGATCGAGGTAGCGAGAGCCGAGCTGACCGCGCGCCAGGGACTGTTTGATCGGTGGGAGTTGGAGGATGACCCCAAGCACTGCCGCCATGGCGCGATGGCTGGCCAGGGCGTGGTTGTCGAAAATCAAATGCTGTAGGGTGCCTCGTTCGACCGCCATGACAACCGTACGCCGGACCGAGTCGACGGGCGTGATGACCCGTTCCTCTCGTGGCTTCAAAGTGATGCCGTGCTCCGGACACGCCGGAACGCAGACTCCGCAGCCCAGGCACAGGTCTTCGTCGAGCTTCGCGATCTTCCGTTTCGGTTTGGCTGAATCGTTCGCCGACACCAGCGTCATGGCTTCCACCGGGCAGGCCGCAACGCATTTGCCGCAGCCTTTGCATAGGTCTGAGTCGTGCACGGGCAGGAAGTTAGTGGTATGCACCGGATGCAGGTGGCCGAATCGACGGGCTGCAATCATTGCTTCGCAGCAACAGCCACAGCAGTTGCAGATGAAGTTGACCCGCTGCTGGACGTTCTCGCCGAACTGGACGAGTCCCAGATCGCGGGCCTCCTGGAGAAGATCGAGGCACTCCGTAGAATCGACTGCGCGGGCATGGCCGTGCCGGGTCAGGGCCGCAGCAGACGTGTTGAACGTCATGCAGATGCTCGTTGGTGCCGAGCATGCGCGCCCGAGGTGATCCATTTTGTGCCGGCAATAACACATGCCGACGCCGATATGATCTGCGCTGTCGACGATGAAGCTCGCCCGTTCGAAGTCCAGGACCTCCAGCCCGCTGTCACTCGGGAGTGATGGTTCCGAGACGAACGTCCGGCCCAGCTGAGTCTCTCCTTTGGTGAAAAGGTTTTTGATGAAATCCTCTTCGACGTTCAGGTATTGGTAAAAGAGTTCGGCTAGGACCTCCTGGTCGAGATCGTCGCGGATCCGCATCATCGAGAACTCGAAAAAGCCGGCCATCGGCGGTGGTAGGACGTAGCTGGTGTCTCCTTCGGATTCGATGTCGACCAATATCGCGCGGCTGGCCAGTCGGTCGAGGACCGAACGCGCGGCGTCGACCGGCATCTTCCACGCCCGGGCGGCCCTCTCGGCAGTGAAAGGTCTGATGGGGAGTTCGGCGACGAGCTCCGCCTCGCGCTCCGAGAACAGCATTTCGAGGATGCGGAAGAGAAGCTCCGATGGCGGTGCACCCTGAGGGAAGCGGTTGATCCGATCCGTCAGATCGAGGTAGCCCTGCTTCACGGTCCTGTGAGCCACTGGAATCTCCGAGGACATTATCGCAGGTCCCACCCCATGCTCACCTGATCCGCGATCGTTGATACTTGATACTCGATGCTGGATGCTCGATGTCAAAAAATTGGATGTTAGATATTGGATATTAGATATCGGATGTCAGATGTTGGATCTTCGGAGTTCTGCGCGGACTGGTGAGAACAGGTGACCTCGGACGGGCGGGCGGGAAACCCGAATCTGAATTACTGACGCCCTGCGGGCGTCGTGACTCACCGCCACCAGCGAATGGCCGTAGAATCTCCCAGCCGTCCTCTCCGGACCAGCTCACGCTGGGCCTACGATATCCACGGTTACGACCACGAGTCCCTGTTGTCGGTGGGTTCGGAATTCAAACGAGAGTGTTATTCTCGGTTCAACGCGAACATGGAACTTTCGGATCTGTACCGCCAAATGCTGCGGGCGCGCACGTTCGAGCTCGCCATCGAGGACCTCTGGCACCGGGGCCTGATCTCCGGGGAAATGCACCTTGGCACCGGCGAAGAGGCAGTGGCAGCCGGCGTCGTCACCCACCTCGGTGACGGTGAAGGACTTGCTCTCACCCATCGATGCTCTCCTGCTCTGGTGGTTCGAGGAGTACCACTGGTGCCGATGCTGCGTGAGCTGCTGGGTTGCGAGGACGGAATCTGTGGTGGCCGCGGCGGTCATATGCACCTGGCATCGAAAGAACATCTGGCGGCGGCCTCCGGCATCGTCGGTGCGTCACTGCCGACGGCCGCGGGCTTCGCTCTCGCCAACAGCCGCCTGCGGACGAACAGGGTTGCAGTGGCCTTCACCGGCACTGGCGCCATGAATTCCGGCATGGCCCTCGAAACCCTCAATCTGGCGGCCGCATGGTCACTGCCTTTGGTGGTCGTGTGTATCGATAACGGTTGGGCGATCACTACGGCTTCGGAGGCCCAGACCGGCGGCGACCTTGTCGATCGAGCCCGTGCCTTCGGCTTCACTGCCGACTCGGTCGACGGCAGCGACGTGCAGTCCGTTCATAAGAAAGCCGGAAAGCTGATCAACGCCGCACGCCGCGGCAAGGGTCCGGGTTTCCTCCTGGCCGAATGCCCCCGACTCGACGGTCATATTCTCGGCGACCCGCTGCTGAGGTTGGCGCGAAAGCCTCTGGCCGAGGGGAAGGACCTGTTCGCCAAGGTCATCTCGTCTGCAACTTCCAAAGGTGGCGGAGGCATCCGGGACAGGACGGGCGGCATGACCCGGATGATGTCGACAATGGCGAAGGCACGACGGACTCCGGCCAGGGAGGGCCGTGACGACCCGATGCGCGCCGTGCGCAAGGCGATGGACAGGCAGAAGGCGGAACGGCAACGCATCGATTCCGAGGTCACAGAAGAGATCGAGGCCGCGGTGGAGGCTGCGCTCGCGGGCGTTGGGGAGTCTGACGATGCGTAATCTCAGCCTCGGCCAGTCGGTCGATCTCGCCATCGAAGATGCAATGGCGCGCGATGAGACGATTGTGCTTATCGGGGAGGATGCACCGATGCTCCGGGCGCCGCTCTACGCCAGATTCGGTGCCAGTCGGGTCCTGGCTGCGCCGATCAGCGAGTCGGCGTTTTTCGGCGTTGCAGCCGGCGCCGCGATGGCCGGCTTGAGGACTATCGTCGAGCTCTACATGGTCGACTTCATCGCGGTGGCCTACGACGCGGTACTCAACCACATGGCCAAGCTCGAGGGTTTCTCCGGAGGAAACTGGAAAGCTCCCGTAGTGATCCGCGCGCCGTCGGGAGGCTGGTACGGTGACGGAGGTCAGCACGGGCAATCACTGTGGGGATCCTTGGCTTCGATCCCCGGCCTCACGGTGGTGGCCGCCTCGACCCCGGCCGACGCCTACGGCCTGATGACCGCCGCCCTGGGCCATGACGGCCCGGTAGTCTTTTTGGAGCCGAAACTGCTGTCCGAAGAGTGGCTGGAATTCCTCGGTCGCTGTGGACGTGACTCCGTGAGTTTCGACGTGCCGGCCGGCGGCACGGTGGGTCCGGTGCCGGATCCGCCGCACGAGACGCCCTTCGGGAAGGCGGCGATTCGGCGCGAGGGAAAAGACATCACCATCGCCTCTCTGGCAGTGGGAGTCCATCGCGCTCTCGAGGCCGCGACGAACCTCGATGCGAGCGGAGTGTCGTGCGAGGTCATCGACCTGCGATCGCTGCGTCCGCTTGACGTCGAGACGATTGTCGGCTCGGTGGACAAGACCAATCGCCTTTTGGTGGTCGACGAGGACTACCGCGATTTCGGCCTGGCCGGTGAGTTGGCAGCGGTTTGTCTCGAGGCAGGTCTCGCGCCTCGCTACGCCCGTGTATGCGTCGAGGACACGCTGCCCTACGCCCGTCATCTCGAAAAGGCCGCGCTGCCGAATGTCGATCGCATCGTCGAAGCCGCCAAATCCCTCGCAGAAAATGGTGATCAGTAATCAGTGATCGGCAGGGATCGCGGAGAACTGGCGGGCAAACTACCAGCTGCGCCGAACCGCCTCCTCGGCAATCCAGGAGTTATTCGACGTTGGCCAGTCGTGCTCGCGGCTCCAATCGTTGAGCTCTCGTAGGAGCTGGCGATACTCCTTTGTGGCGTTGTCGGGCCACGCGTCTCGTTCCTCGGGCAGTGCCTCGATGCGCGGCATCGTCGGTGTGATGTTTCCTGCCGTGATGGCTTCCATGACCATCCTCCGATCGTCCTGGAGCGTGGACGGCTGGCTGTCCAGGAGCTTCATTGTGGCATAAATAAGGTATAAATGCAAGAAATTATTCCAAACTTCATCAGGAGGTCGTGTTCACGAGACGTCGTCGATTCCAGCAAGGAGTGCGTATGCTTCTGAATGTCGTCGAGATTCCGCGAAGGGAAGGGGATTCTCCTGTCAAACATAGGAATTTCGACATTTCGACAGCGTAGAATTCGTCGAATCGAAAGGAGCCGCTGATGACCCGAAATCTGTCCGCGTTGTTTGTGTGTCTCTTCCTGATCGTGATCGCATTGCCGTCCGCGGCGGCGGATACGGGCGACGATTCAGCCATCAAGGGCGTCGCTCTTGACTACCTGATGGGTTGGTACACCGGTGATGCGGAGAGGATGGAACGAGCTCTCCATCCCGATCTCGCCAAACGCATCGTCCGGGTGGATCCCAAAGGCAAACGGGACCGGGTCGATCACATGTCGGCATTGACGCTTGTCCAGTACACGCGCATGGGCTTCGGAACCAAGGTTCCGGTCGAAGAGCGCGTGGCCGAGATCACAATTCTCGATCGTTTCGGCAACGCTGCAGTCGTCAAAGCGGTCGCCCGCGACTGGGTGGACTACCTTCAGATCGGAAAGGTGAACGGGGAGTGGAAGATCATCAACGTGCTGTGGGAGATGAAGCCCCGGCCCGAGAATTAGGCGAGGCAAGAGAACCGCTCACGGCCCTCGAGTGAGGACGACGCAGCCACCATGAGCAGCAAAACACGAGGCCGCTCCGTGTATTCGACGGAACGGGGGCGTGTATGTCCCACCTGCGGGTGGCCGCAGAAAAGTTGCCGCTGCTCATCGCGGATGGAACCGGCCGTGCCCGAAAGACTCACCGCGAGGCTCCGGATCGAGAAGGCCGGGCGGAAGGGCAAAACGGTGACCGTTGTCGAGAGCCTGCCGCGCAACCGTTTCTTTCTCAAGGATTTGGCCGCCGAGCTGAAGCGCGCCTGTAGCTCGGGCGGCAAGGCTGGAGAAACTCACGTCGAGGTGCAGGGAGATCACCGGGGGAAAATCAGGGAGCTGTTACGCGCCAAAGGGTGGACGGTGAAGGGATAATTCGAAATTCGGAATTTGGAATGCTGAATTCTGAATTCTTATCCGCCCTCTCGTTCTCCGGGGGGTGGGGCGGGAATTCAAAATTCATATTTCGCTCTCTCGTGTCAAGCGCCTCAGGATTCGTGCGACTTCCTCCAGGAGAGGGAGGTGCCTCTCGCTCAGACCGCGGGCTGACAGGATGACCTCTTCGGTCACCCGCGCACGGGTCCAGGTTTCGGTCGTGCGGAGGTAGGCTCGGGGCTGGCGCGCGGTCACGGCATTGAGTCGGGCGAGTGCTTCCCTGAGCTCGTCTTCCACCGCTGGCGCCGGATCGCTCAGCCGCGGCGGCACCGGTGCGCCGGGGACCTTTTCGATGGCGTCGAGGGTCAGGCGATGAAACGCCCCTGAAGGGGTGTCTCGCGGCGCCGACCCGGACGGCATGTCGGTGAGCGATTGATACATCCTCGTCGGGAACGCGCGATCCGTTCGAGCCTCGGGCACAGGCTCCCTCAACGAGCTCATCGGTCGATCCGACGGTGCGGTTTGCACACCCTCCGCGCGGGGAGCGGCAGCCATCTTTTCGTACTCGTTGCGGCCTGCGATCAAGTGCTGGTGTCCTTTCGCCGGGGACTCCGACCGCTCTTCCTCTGCGGGTCGCCGTGGAATTTCTGGCGGGGGCTCGCGACCCTCGACGATATCCACCACGGTCTCCGCCGGCGTGCTCTGGAAGTAGTCCCTGAAATCGACAAGCGTCATGGGCCCCATTTCGCCTCGGTCCTGGAGATCTCTGATCTTTCTGATGAAACGCAGCCGGTCGAGGAAGATCTGGGAGTAGCGGGTGCGGGGGCCCCTGCGCCCCACCCTCGGGAGCAAATTCTGCTGCACGTAATAGGCGATCGTTCGTCGATCGAAGCCGGTAAGCTCCTCGATTTCGCCGATCGTGTAGGTGGATGACTCGCTCATCTCTCGAAGATAGCAAAAGGTCGAAATTACTGTCAAGATATGTCGATTATTGCTAAAACATTCAAAACAATGGAGATGCTCTCAAAGGACGGCTACGACTGCGGATCGCTGCTGTCGATGAGATCCGAGATCACTCGATCTCCGCTCCCGAATATCTCTTCGCCATGCTCCGCATTGCGTACACGATGACGCCCACGTGTTTCCAGTTTTTTTCGATAAACGGGATTGGCGGATAGTTACGGTTCGAGGCGATCAGCAGGAGGTTCTTCTTGTCGCGTACCAGGCGGCGCGCCATCGCGACGTTGTCAAGGTAACCGACCACGATGCGGCCGGTTTGCGCCTCGAGCTTGGTGTCGATGACAAGGTGGTCGCCCGGGTACCAGTCCGGAATCATCGTGTCCTCGTCTTCTCTGACGAGGACGTAACGACTCGAGATCGGCGGCAGACGGAAGACCTTGACCATCGGAGACTCCCGGTGAACCCGCAGCGTCGCGGTCGGCGTCTCGATCCCCGTCGGATCGGATGGCCGTGCGGAGAAGTATGAAATTGAAAAGAACCCGTCATCGCTGCCGAGGTGGGCGGCGCATTCATCCGGAAACAGGGCACACGGGGATTGGCCCAGAGCTTCGAGAAGCCGTTCGATCTGAAGCCAGCTTGGGCTGACATCCTCCCGTTCGTACTTGGACAACAGGCTCTGATCCATCCGTGCCGCATTGGCGAGTTCGGCCTGTGTCACATCCAACGATTCGCGAAGGTCTCGAAGTCTCCGCCCAAACTCCATAGCGCTTGCCTTCTTCATCGGGCCCCCTACTCGCTAGGTAAGATATTACATCATATTAATTGGAATAGGGAAAATTTTTGAAATTTTTGTTAGGTGCGAAGTGTTGATAGCAAGATATGTTGTTGATGTATAAGTAATTAGTCGTATTTTTCTATGCTGTGAGGAGAGCCGGAGTCGGTGAAGGAACCGCACGTGACACACCACGCGGGCCGGACGAGTCGACGGGTTTGCAACGCTTTTCAGAATATGATATATTTTATTTAGGTTGGTTTGTAGTTAGGTTATTTTTAACCATTACTGATATTACATTAACTGTGGAGAGGCGATGAGCATCTGGTCTTCCATCTTCGGCCCACGGCCCGGGTCGGCACCCGCCGTCGAGATTAGCCCGTCCGGGCTGCTGATGGATTCCGAAGGCTGGTATTATGAGGAGTCGTTGGATCCGGACTGCCCGAAGAAGACCATCCGAGTGCGACAGGATCGTCCCGGCAACTGGTACGTCCGCAACACGAACTGCAGGATCGAAGGTCTCAACAATCCTGCTCGGGCGGCCGAGGTGCTGGGATTTTTCACCGGCTCGTTTCGCTGGCTTCATTTCGAGTGCGACCTCGAATCGAGGCGCCAACGGAGCGGGATCAGGGTTATCGGCACCTACCTCGACCCTGAAGGCAGGGAACGTGATTCCCATCTCGGTTACGTGTATCCGGATGTTTGCAGGGGAATCGTCGGACTGGACGTGCAGCGACTCTGGGGCCGCCTGCGTTGCATCCGACCGCCTGGCAACGGGCTGAGGCCGACATTTTGCCTTCGCTTCGACCTCCTCGTCGAGCTGGACGAGACAATGTTCGATGAGGACGGAAACAAGGAAGCCCGCTGCGGCGATTCTCCGAACGTTCCAAGCTGAAGGGGGACCATCCTCACGTTACGCCATGACCGTGGAAGAGATCGAGAGATTGTTCTTCTCTGCGTTTGATGGCCGTGCCGGATTTCCCGCCCACCCGGGTTTCATCTTGAATTCTCAATCCTCAGTTCTCGATGACCGCTCGCCCCCTCTGAGCACCGAGGGGGGCCGGGTGGGAATTCAAAATTGAAATTGAGAATTCAGAATTTTGAATTGAACACGATTGACTTCAGGATCACGCGTCAGGTTTTCGCCTTTACCAGCGAGTAGAGGTGTGTCGGATCGTCGAAGCCCTTTGGCTGATGAGAGCCGAGATCCCTGAATTCGAATGAATTCTCGGCCATCTTGCGGGTGACCGGACAGACGATGATGGGTCCCGTCGAGGTCCCCGCCAGTTTCTCGATTCGAAAGGCCAGCACAACTGGCTCGCCGACCATCGAAAGGCTCATTGCTCCTTCAGCGCCATACCCGGAAATGGTGACCATTCCAGTTGCAAGAGCGAAATCCATCTGCAACGGATGGCCGCCCAGACTCCATACCGACGGGTCGGCCGCCCATTTGCGGACCTTTTGTTCCAGGTGCAGGGCGGCCCTGCAGGCACAGCTGGCGTGACACTCGTTGGTGCCAATTTCCCAGAAGGCGAAAAGTGCGTCACCCTGAAACTCCTTGATGGTCCCGCCGAGGGACTGCACCTCGGACTCCAGCAACGCGAAGACCCGGTTGACTGATTCCTGGAGGTCGGCGTGACCGGCCAAACGGACGAGCGTCGTGTAATTGCGGATATCTCCCACCAGGACGGTGACAACCGTGGTTGGCTCGACGCCGAGCGTCGATTCGACATCGGTGCCGCCTGAGGCGAACTCTGGTAGTTTCCCATCCAACCTCAGCTGCAGACTCCGCCCGATCGACAACACCTGCCCGGTCTCGAGCTCGGTCGTAAGATTCGGAGTCAATCGCCGGCCGTCGACACGGGTGCCGTTTCGGCTCGTGTCGCGGACGAAACACCGGCCGTCCGGATCCTGCGTGATCACACAGTGGCGGCCGGAGACCGTCTGGTCGTCGACCAGCAGATGCCCCGGGAGGCGGCGCTTTTCGTGGAAGCGGCAGATGTCTATCCGGTTGAAAAAAAGAAAGACATCCGGCGGGTCCGAACCGTTCTCGGAGATCAGCCATTTGGCCGGATACTCAATGACATCCGGTGGGAGGTAGCTCGTGAGTGGGCTGCAGGGTTCGCTCATCTCCTACTTTCTCGATATGCAACAGCGCTATTTTCTTAATTGAGAAATCTCTCAAACGACGTCGATATTCCTGACGAAGCCCGCGAATACCCCAAAAGAAAACCCCTCCGCGGTGGAGGGGCTTTGTGGTTGATTGTGTTTGGTTTACCAGTTGCTTCCGCCGCCACCACCGCCGCCACCGGAACGCTCCCTGGCCTGGGCGACGTCGACTCTGATGGTCCGGCCGTCGAGTTCGGTCCCGTTGAGAGCTTCGATGGCCTTGTCGGCAGCTTCATCGTCTTCAAACGTGACGAACCCGAATCCACGGGAGCGCCCCGTGTACCGATCGTTGATCACGACGGCCTCGGAGATCTCCCCGAAAGGACTGAAGGCGGCGTGGAGGCCGTCATCAGTCGTGTCCCAGCTCAAACTTCCAACAAACAATTTCTTCGACATGGCTCTTCTCATCTCCCCGGGCGCTGTCGTTCAAATGCGCCCGTCTCACAAATCGCGATGGACCCTGCGTCCATCCATACAGAAGCCAGCCCCGGCGGCCGGCTACGGAAGTGAAACAATAGCAGGTATCTCATTCATATTCAATTGGTTCTTCGAAATTGGTCGGGGAGAGCGGGTCAGATTCAGGGAAACGGCCAATCTCAAATCCGGTTCCTCGACCCAATTTTTGCAGGATTTCGAGCTTGAAGTGAAACCATCGGTCGCCGCCGACGTTTCACTTCGGGAAAGCCGCTGCGTGAAGGAGTTGCTCAAATGACCTCACGAACCATCAATCGCCGGACCTTCATCTCCACCGGAGCGACAGTGTGCGGGCTTTGCGCCTGCGCGCGATTTCCGCTCGTCGCATGGGCCGGTGACGAACCGATCGACCCGAAGAAGCTCAACTTCTGCGGCTACAGCTGCCCCGAGGACTGCAAGTTCCTCGAGGGCACACTTGAAAACAACGTGGAACTCAAGCGTGAGGCCTGGAAGCTGTGGAAGATCGAGGAGCGATTCGGTATCGAATTCGACGAGGAGCAGGCCATCTGCTTTGGCTGCAAGACGCTCGACAAGCCCGAGGGGATCGTGCTGAAGCGCTGCACGGTTCGAGCCTGCGCCCAAGAAAAGGAGCTCGATTGCTGCATCGAGTGCGACGAGCTCACCGATTGCGACAAAGACCTTTGGCGGCGCTTCCCCAAGTTCAAGCAGCAGGTCGTCGAGATGCAGGAGAAGTATCGCGCACAGGCGTGAAGCCAGCCTGTCTTGATCGACGAGCCACTCGACCTGTCATTCCGACCGAGTGAGCCGAGCGAGCGAAGGAATCTGTGGGGCAGGTGGGCAACGCTGTACTTCCCGCAGATCCCTCGGCTCGCTCCGCTCGCTCAGGAAAACGGGGAGACGCGCGGCTCACCTCTTGATTTACCCCACTCCCGGACCCATATTATTCAGTGCACCGACAAAGCCACAACCGGTGAAAGCCGGCGCCGGAAAGCCACGGGTCCTCGTTTCCTCCGCGTTGGGATGACCGCGGTCAGGATCCCAAGATGGCTGGGCTGCCGAAGGCGTTGGCGAGGTGGAAATTCCTCCAACTCGCGAAACCGCAAGGAGGTAGCCATGGCAAAGCTCAGTAAAACGACAACCGTCCACGCTCAGGTCGAAGACGTCTTCGATTTCCTCGAGGACAAGACCCACTTCCCGGAATTCTGGCCGAGCATGATGGAAGTCTCCGATATCCGCGACCTGCCGAATGGAGGGAAGCAATTTCATTGGACATACAAGATGGCCGGTCTCCGCTTCGAGGGAGATAGTGAAGAAGTGGAAGTCATCCCGAACAGGAAGCTGGTGAGCAAGAACGAAAAGGGAATCGAGAGCACCATCACGTGGCTGATGGATGGTCACGGTGACGAGACCGAACTCACCTTTGAGGTGGACTACAAGGTGCCCGTACCTGTGCTCGGCAAGCTCGCTGAAAAGGTGGTCGTCAAGCTCAATGAGCACGAGGCCGATGCGGTGATGGCCAACATCAAGACCCAGATCGAGGCATGACCTCGACGGGTATTCTTCAGATCCGGTTCAGTCCATGGCTGCCAGGCGCCGTATCAGCGCCTGGCAATTTTCGTGTTTTGCCGAAAGATCGGTTTAGGGTTGCAAAGCAGAACCGTTTTTGTCATCGTGTTGCCACACACTGGGGGTAGGAGATGAGAATGCCGTCGCTGGGTCGATGGACCGTGATCGCAATGGCGATCCTCGGAGTGGTATTGGCCGCTCTGCAGTTATTGGTGTGATCGCGACTTTTCTTCCCCCGCCGCCGCTCCCCCCCTGGCTCTCGAAGCAGCTGCCCTTCAGACGCCGTGCCTTCGCCGACGGCGAGCACACGATCCACTTCGTCGATGAGGGTGACGGCCCGCCGGTCATCCTGCAACACGGTAATCCCACCTGGTGTTATCTTTGGCGCAAGGTCATCGGGATCCTTGCCGACCAGAATATCCGCGTCATAGCCCCAGACCTGGTCGGCCTCGGCCTCAGCTCGAAGCCGCGCGATCTCGGCGTCCACACGCTCGGCTTTCACGCGGAATGCATCGGTTCCCTCGTCCGGGAGCTCGACCTTCGAGATGTGACCATCGCTGGCCAGGACTGGGGTGGACCGATCATTGGCCTGACGGCGGCCAGAAATGCGGACCGGATACACGGTGCGGTCTTCGCGAACACCGCCCTCCGCGTGCCATCCCAAGAACCGCGGGTGACGCAATTCCACCGATTCAGCCATCGGCCCCTGATCAGTGATTTCGCATTCCGCGTGCTCGGTTTTCCATTGCCGACGCTCCACCTCGTGCAGGGTGATCGATCGAGCATCGGACCTGCCGAGCGGCGCGCCTACCGCTGGCCGCTGCGCAGAGTGCGAGACCGCACGGCCCCGCTGGCCCTGGCCAGACTCGTCCCTTTGAGCCTCGACAGTCCGACCCTCGAAACCCTGCGGGAAGTAGACGACTGGGCCCGTTCCTTCGCCGGGCCGGTCAGGCTCGTGTGGGGCGTACGCGACCCGATCCTCGGCCGATCACTCAAGGGCGCCAGGGAGCTCTTTCCCGATGCCAAGGTCGTTGAAACCGATGCCGGTCACTTCCTCCAGGAAGAGGTCCCGGAGAAGCTGGCCGATGCGATTCTAAGGGTGGCGACCACAAAGTCCTGACCTCCCTCGTACCTCAACGACCACTGGCGGCTTTCGTGCCGCCTCTGCAGATCACCACTCGGGTTGCCGGAGCGGAGGTAGTTGGGTCAAAAAAAAGCCCCTCCGCTCGGGAGGGGCTTCGGGTTTGATCGGTTCAGGCTTACCAGCCGCCGCCGTAACCGCCACGACCGCCGCCGCCGCCGTTGCGCTGCTTGGCCTGGGCCACGTCAACGCGAATGGTGCGTCCGTCGAGCTCGGTGCCGTTGAGGGCTGCAATCGCCTTGTCGGCCGCTTCGTCATCCTCGAAGGTGACGAAACCGAATCCGCGCGATCGGCCGGTGTCGCGATCGCTGATCACTACCGCTTCACTGACCTCGCCGTGGGCGGCAAACGCGTTGCGCAGTGCCTCGTCGTTCGTGCCCCAGCTCAAACTACCAACAAACAGTTTCTTCGACATATCTCTCTCTTATCTCCCTGAGCGCTGCTGTTCCGGAGCGCGCCCGTCTCGCAAACCGTGGTGGACCGTGCGTCCACCCAAAACAGAAGCCGGCCCCGTTGGCCGGCAACAGACAGCGCACTATAACAGATATCCTCTTGTTTTCCAACTATTTTCTCGACTGTGGCCGGGGACACCAGGCCACGCTGTCATTCCTCTGCTCGCTCACCCCGTTTGCTCGGTCGGAATGGCAGGAAAAAGGACGCCATCCGGCTTCGCCGGGACTTATATGTGCCGCCCCTCCAGATCGCTGCCCGGACGGGCTCGAATTCTGTATTCCGACATCCGACTCCCCAATTGGCAGGGTGGGTAGAAACTCCTCGACCCTATTCCGCCTTCTTTTCCGGGTGCCACGAGAGGTCCTTGCGGTATTTTCCGGTCACGTACTCGTAGCCACGGATGTGCGGCAGCATCTTCTCCCAGACGGGCGCGGTCGCCTTCATCAGCTCTTCGTTCGACTCCACCACGTCGGCCCTCGTAAAGAACGCGCCGGCGCTCGCGCCCCACTCGAGATAGCCGATGACCGGGCCTTCGGTTCCGAGGCCTCCGACTGCCGTCCTCCATCCACCCGGCACCTCGTGTTCTGTCATAAGTTGGGCGAACTTTTTGAACCCCTCCTCGACAGCCTCCATATGGCCGGGCTTGACAAATATCGTTCCCCAGAAGAAGAAGTCGTCCCCCTCGGGCTGGTTCTCTGGAAGGTAGGACAGATCGGGACGGGGATACCAGAGACTCACTTTGGTGTGCTTCAGCGTGGCGTCGAGGTCGTCATTCCAGTCGGCGAAATTCTCCTTACCCCAGAGGTCGGCGAAGGCCATCCATTTCTTGGATGTGGCCTCGAGGCCGGCGAGGCCGTCGACCCAAAAGGTGATCGTGTAACGCATGTCGTCCGAGGCGTAAACGTCCCACCCGTAGTCCAGGCCGTGTTCGGTTGCGGGTCCGTGAAGCGCCTTGAGCGACGCTTCGAACTTTGCGATCCCCTCGGGATGGACCGCGAACTCCTGAAACACGACAAGCTGTTGTGGCTCCTTCTCCTCCCCGGCCACCGCCAGGCCCGGGATCAGAAGCAGTGACACGACGAAACACACCATAATTCTCTTTTTCATGGATCCTCCTTCTTCGAAACTCGGTTGTCGTTCCCCGTTTCCGGGCTTGGGTGTATGAAAAGAATGTGGTCCGGGAGGACGGTGCTGTCAACCAGCGCCCAAACTTGACCCCGACTGATCATGAAGCTCTTGCTGCGGAACATCCCGCCCGCAGCACCTCGCCGCCCTCGTGACGAATCCTCGCAGATAGTCCGGATCAACAGGGATGCTTCATTCCATGAGCCCTGATGAGGCCTGAAGGAACCGCCAACTGAGCCCGGCGGGCAAAACATTTTACGAGTCGGCAGCGCTCGAGGCCCGCCATCCTGGTTTCAGCGACAGTGACGGCGGAGCCGTGGCCATGAAACTGTTGTGTGGCGTTGCCGTACTACCATGGTAGTAGTGAACCGGGGGACAGGTCGTATGTCTGCAGATCGTGCTCGAACATCGCCCAGAATCCTCGCCATCTCCATTCTGTTTTTGACCAGCACACTGGTCGGCCCAGCGTTGTCTCGTGCCGAGGTCGTCGCCGTGCACGTGATCAGCCGCGAGGTGGTTCCACCTGAGCCAACTCACGGGCAGTCGGAGGCATACGAAATCCTGAAAGGGACGATCGACCTTGAGGTGGATCCCGATAACCCTGCCAATTATTTGATCGTGGACCTCCATCTCGCGCCTCGCAACGGGTCCGGCAAGGTCGAGTTCTCGACCGATTTCGAGCTCCACAAACCGGTCGATGCGACCCGCGGCAGCCGACGCCTGCTGTACTTCATCAACAACCGCGGCAATAAGCACGGGGGCGTCTTCAATTTCGAGACTGAAAAGAACTGGCTCTACAGTCGCGGTTTCGCCTACCTGTGGTGCGGGTGGAATTCCGATGTGATCGTGTCCGATAGAAAGTTGAATATCCGCGTGCCGGTCGCCACCGAGAACGGCAAACCGATAATCGGCAGGACGTACTCCGAGATCTACTCCTACGCCGACGACCTCGTCTACACCCTCCCGCTCACCTGGGGCGGATCCCTGCCCCAGCAACCCGCCAGCCTGGATACATCGACCGCCAGGCTGACCAGGCGACAATACCCGTGGACCGATCCGGTCGAGGTGCCGCGCGAGCACTGGGCGTTCGGCCGATTCGAGGATGGTGAGGTCGTGCCCGATCCAGGGTTCTTGACCGTCACCGTGGGAATCAAGCCGGGCTGGTTGTACGAGCTCGTCTACACGGCGACCAATCCACGCATTGCCGGGCTCGGTCTGGCCGCCATCCGCGACGTCGTTTCTTTCTTCCGTTACGAGGAGACCGATGACTCTGGCTTTCCCAACCCGCTCCACGAAGCGGTGGACCACGTCTATGCCTGGGGCCACTCGCAATCCGGTCGATTGATCTACCACTTCGTCCATCAGGATTTCAATGGTGATGAGAAGCATCGACTCGTCTTCGACGGCGTCATCGCCAACTGCCCTGGCGCCGGCAGGGGACTCTTCAACTCCCGCTTCGCACAACCGACCCGCCACGGTTCGCACCTCGAAGATAATCGTTTCCCTATCGACACCTTTCCATTCAACACGGTCGAGCAGGTCGACCCGGTGACCGGCGAGCGCGGCGACGCCCTGGCCAGGGCGCGCGCCTCCGGATTCCTGCCGAAGATGATATTCATCAACTCGTCTACCGACTACTGGACGCGCGCTGCGTCCCTGCTGCACACGGACGTCGCCGGGGAAAAAGACTCAGAGATCGACCCGTCGGTGCGGATCTACCTGGTGGCGTCGCGCGCCCACGTCGACTCGCGAATCGCGTTCGTCGGCCGCGCCCTGTTGATAGCGCTCGACCAGTGGGTCAGCCGTGGCGTCGATCCGCCGCCATCTCGTATCCCGAAGATCTCTGACGGCTCTCTGGTCGATCTCGAAACTTGGCGTGAGGCGTTCCCGAAGATACCGGGTGTTCTCCTGCCGCCGTCGTACTATCAGCCCTTGCGCCTCGACCTCGGGCCGCGCTGGTCGAGCCAGGGAATCGCCGACAACGTACCACCCAAAACCGGCCCGCGCTACGTCGCACTCGTGCCGCAGGTTGATGCCGATGGGCACGAGATCGCCGGGATTCGCCTGCCGGAGGTCGATGTGCCGCTGGCCACCTTCACAGGCTGGAGCATGCGTTCGCCCGTATTCAGCAGCACCCTGCGCAGGAACGCAGGGGCGGTGTGGCCGATGCCCCTGACGAAGGACGACCGCGAGGCGACCAACGATCCAAGGCGATCGATCGCTGAGCGCTATGCCAGCAGGGCGGATTACCTGTTGCGTGTCGTTGAAAGCCTGGTCGAGCTGCGGCGTGACCGCTTGCTGCTCGATGAAGACGTCGCTGGGTTACTCGATCAGGCGGTTGAAGTCTCGACTCTTCTCGGTGAGCTCCGCCCGATCGAGGAAATCGCCGCCGAGCGGGGACCGGCAGCCGCAAAGGCGGTGTTCGACACGATGAACGCTGCTCACGCAGGATCGTGGACAGGGACCGGTCCGCGAGCGATCGCTCGTACGCTCAATTCGAAGGGCTACGGTCTCATGCAATCGGGGAAACTCAGCGAGGCGCTCACCGTGTTCGAGCTCGCTGTCACGCTCGACCCGGAAAACGCCAACGCCTGGGATAGCCTCGGCGAGTGTCAGATGACCATGAAGAACTACGACGGAGCCGTCTCGAGCTTCACGAAATCTCTCGAGCTCGATCCCGATAATTCTCACGCGGCAGCCATGATCGAGCGCGCATCGTCGGGGTCGCCTACTGATCGTCCTTTTCACTGATGCGCTGCCGGTGATACTCGACGCTCCAGTCTTCCAACTCTTCGGCCGACGGACAGGTGAGGCCGAGCACGGCGGCAGTTACGAGAAAGGCGAGGGCAGTCGCGGCCACCAACCACGAAGGAATGAAATCACCGACATGGAGACGTGCGTAGAACTCGGTCAGGCTGGTGACCCGGGTAGGGTGAATGAAGAGCTTGGTGACCCAGACTGCGGCGATGAACCCGATTACCAACAGGTAATTGCGGCGGAGCCGGAGCCGTATTCCGGTCAACCAGCTGATTGAAAAGTCGCATTGACGAAGGTCTGCCGCGAGCAAATGGATCCAGTCCGGGCTTGGATCCGAGGATTTCGGCGGACTCAAGATGTTCGCGAAGAAGCCCGATTCGAGGAGATACAGCCGCCACTTGCTGTGGTGCAGATGACGGTAACGACGGCCCTCGAGGAATAACGAGATGAAGACCAGCGCCAGGCCGAGCAGCAGCGTGTAGTGAGGAATGTCGGGGGAGCCGAGCGTGAACGTCGTCAAGGCGGTGGCGAGGATGACGGTCCAGTTCGAGGTCACGTCAAGCCGCTGCCTCCACACCGACATCCGTTGCATCTCCGCCCTGTAGAGGTGTGTGACTGCCGTCACCGTGTCACTCTCATCGATGGCGTCGACTAGCGGATTAGATTCGATGGCCATCGGCGAACTCTATCACGCGAGTATTCGAACTGTCCGCGGGTGGCGGGCGTACACTGAAACGGTGAAATTGGACAGTCGGTCCCTGGTTTTTCGAGGTGCCCTGGGCCTTTTCGAGCGCGCGCATCTTTTTCTGAAGTACACCGAGCACTCGTACATGGTGCTGGTTGCGATTGCGATCGGCCTTCTCGGTGGTCTCGGCGCAGTCGGATTCCGAGAGTGCATCCGTCTCTTCCAGGTGGTGGCGTGGCACACAGACAAGGTCACTCTCGATTACATCAGGCAACTGCCGAACTGGTGGAAGATCGCTTCACCAGCGGTCGGTGGCCTGATCGTTGGCGCGATCATCGTCCGCTTCGCGGCCGAGGCCAAAGGCCACGGCGTGCCCGAGGTCATGGAGGCGGTGGCGCTTCACGGCGGTCGAATTCGTCCTCGAGTTGTCATCGCCAAGTTGGTCGCCTCGGGCGTATGTATCGCCTCGGGGGGATCGGTAGGCCGGGAGGGGCCGATCGTCCAGATCGGCTCCGCCATCGCCTCCTCGATCGGCCAGTGGCTGCACGTGGGTGAGCGACGGATGCGGACCCTCGTCGGCTGTGGCGCCGCGGCCGGCATAGCCGCCACCTTCAATGCCCCGGTGGCCGGCGCCCTGTTTGCAGTCGAGATCATCCTCGGGGATTTCGGGGTGACACAGTTCTCCCCGATCGTGATCTCGTCGGTGACCGCGACCGTGGTCAGCCGCCACTTCCTCGGCGATTTTCCGGCCTTCGAGGTGCCGGCTTACAGCCTGGTCAGTGCCAACGAGCTCTTCGCGTACGGTGCGTTGGGAATCATCGCCGGTCTTCTCGCGGTGGTCTTCGTCCGTGCCCTGTACGGGGCGGAGGATCTCTTCGACTCGCTGCGCATTCCAGCAATTCTGAAGCCGGCACTCGGCGGGGTGCTCATCGGATTGATTGCGATCCGATATCCCGAGATCTTCGGTGTCGGTTACGAGGCCATCAACGAGGCTTTGACCGAGGATCTCGCCTGGCACCTCTTGCTGATGCTGGTGATGGTGAAAATCGTTGCGGTGTCGCTGACCATAGGCTCGGGCGGATCCGGCGGAATCTTCGCGCCCTCCCTCTTCATCGGCGCGATGGCGGGCGGCGCGGTCGGCACGGTGGTCCACTCCATGTGGCCCGAGCTTTCGGGGAGCCCCGGCGCATACTCCCTGGTGGGGATGGGTGCTGTGGTGGCGGCGGGAACTCACGCACCGATCACCGCCATCGTGATGATTTTCGAGCTCACCAGCGATTACAAGATCATCCTGCCGTTGATGATCAGCTGCATCATCGCCACGCTCTTCGCGACACGCGTTCAGAAGGCGTCGATATACACTCTCAAGCTTCTGCGGCGGGGGGTCGACATTCGCGGCGGCTATTCGGCCAACGTGCTCGCGCACCTTTCGGTGGGCGATGCGATGCGGAGCGAATACGCCGAAGCCGGACGCGCCGAGAAGCTCATGCCTGTGATCTCCCGTTTTGTCGAAAGGCCGGGAGATTCGGTGTTGGTGACGGATTCAGATCGGAGACTCCTCGGAGTGATCACGATCGACGATATTCGTCCTCTGATGACCGACCCTGAATCAGTGCGAGGGCTGGTAATTGCCGAGGACATGATGCGCACCGAAGGCTACCCGGTGTTCAGGCCAGAGGATCCCCTGGATGAGGTCATGCGGCGCTTCGGGCGATACCGTTTCACCGCGCCGGTGGTGGACAAAGGCCGCGTTGTGGGTGCGCTCTGGCCCCAGGACGTGATCGAGGCGTACAACTCCGAGATCCTCAAACGCGACATGGCCTCGACCATGGCGGGCTCGGTCGGTAGCGGCGCGCGGCGGCAGGCCCTACCCGGCGTGCGCGGGATGAGCATGGCTGAGGTAGAGGTCCCGGCGAGCTTTTTCGGCCGCAGCGTGGGCTCGCTCGACATTCGCAAGCGCTTTGGTGTCAGTCTCCTTCTCATAAAACGCACGGGAGACAACGGCAAACAGATCATCGACGAGCTGCCGCACGCGGACTCCGTGTTTCAGGAGGGTGACGTCGTCCTGGTGCTTGGGAACGAGGATCGAGTCAGTCAGTTCGAAAGGACCGGTTGAATGCGCCCGCGGCCCGCGTTGTTGGTGGTCTTGGCCTTCGCGGCAATGATCCTGATCGGAACTGCCCTCCTCCAGCTGCAAAGCACCACCGAGGGGCGTTTGGACACGAGGATCATCACGTCTGCCTTCACCTCGGTGAGCGCTGTGTGCGTGACAGGGCTCACAGTGGTCGACCTGTCGAGCGACATGGGCTTCGGTGGGCAACTGGCCGTTCTGGTTTTGATCCAGATCGGCGGCCTCGGTGTTCTGACGCTGTCCAACTGGGTGCTGCTGTCGCTGCGCGGACGACTGGGTCTTTATGGGTCGATTCTGACTGTCCACACCATTGGCGCCCATCCCCGGGTGTCTCCGGCCGTCCTGCTGCGCCGCATCATGGTCTTTACCCTGTCGAGCGAGGCCGTCGGTGCGCTCATCCTTTTCCTGAGGTTTCAAGCTGATTATCATGCCGGCCAGGCGGTCTGGCTAGCCATTTTCCACTCCGTTTCAGCATTCTGTAATGCCGGTTTCAGCCTCTTCAGCGACAGCTTGATTGGATACTCGGAAGATCTCGTCGTGAACCTCACGGTAATGGCGCTCATCGTGGTCGGCGGAATCGGTTTTGTCGCCGCAATGGATGTCGTCGAACAAGCCGCAGCGGTGATCAAGAGAACAAGGCGCAAGCTGGCCTTCCACACGCGCGTGGTCGTGGTGGCGAGCCTCGTTCTGATCGTGACCCATGCCCTGTTCTTTCTCGCCTTCGAGTGGAACAACACCTTCGCCAGCGAATCTGTATATGGAGAAATCGTTCAGTCGCTCTTCCTCTCGGTGACAGCCAGGACCGCCGGTTTCAACACGGTCGAAATCGCCCACCTGACGAACATGACCCTCATGGTCGTGGTGGTTCTCATGATTATCGGCGCTTCGCCAGGTTCCACCGGCGGTGGCGTCAAGACCACCTCGATGGTGTTGATCATGGCGTTGGTTCGTGCACATTTTTTCAACCGTCCTGAAGCCGAGATCGGACGCCGACGGGTGCCTCCGGAGTTGGTGGCGAAAGCGCTGGCACTGGTCGCCCTGTACGCATGTTTCGTAGTGATCGGCATGATAGCCCTTCAGGCGACGGAGTTCGGTGAGCTCCCACACCAGCAAACTCGCGGCCTGTTCCTGGAGCACTTGTTCGAGGTCGTCAGCGCGCTGAGCACCGTCGGACTTTCGATGGGACTGACCACCCGCCTTTCGGATGGAGGCTTGCTGGTCCTCATGGGTCTGATGTTTGTCGGCCGTGTCGGACCATTGGTGATCGCTGCGTCGCTGATCGGGGAACGCTCGCGGCTGGACTATCGTTTGCCGGAGGCCGACGTCATAATCGGGTAGTGTCGACGGAAGTGATTGGGGTCCAACGTGGTCTCTCAGAAACAGAGTTTTGCGGTTGTCGGGCTGAGCAAGTTCGGGTTTCGCGTCGCGACCGGTCTCTTCAGCACGGGCGTCGATGTCCTGGCCATAGACCTGGATGGCCGCCTCATCCAGAAAATAGCCGACAATGTGACCAGGGCCGTGCAGACGGATGCGATGAATCAGGAAACACTAGAACACCTCGGTGTGTTCGAGGTCGACACCGTGGTCATCGGTTTCCGCAGTTCCTTCGACGCCGCAGTGCTGCTGACCACGATGCTGCGCAAGAAGCGCCCGGACATTCACATCGTCGCCCAGGTCGACACCGACGAGAAAGCGGAGGCGCTCCACCAGGTGGGAGTCGACCTGACGGTGTTCCCGGAACGTGACACCGCGGATCGGCTGGTGAAACGACTGATGACGCCGGACTTGGTGGAGCACATGGAGCTCGCGCCGGACATCGCGGTCATCGAGACGGCGGTTCCGAATTCCTTCATCGGAAAGTCTCTCACCGAGCTCGATATCCGCGCCGAGCACGAGGTGTATGTCATCGGCATCGTCGAGCCGGGTGAAGGGGCGAGCGACAGAAAGGTTCTGGTCGCACCGCCCGCCACAACGGTCCTGCGCCAGGGGGAGATCTTGCTGCTGCTCGGAAAGATCGCCAATCTCAACCGCTTCTCCGCTCTCGTGCACGGTTGATCTGTTACCCCTCAGATCGGGTGTTGTCGATGCCGTCTCGATCGGCATCCCGAGGTTCCGAGGGCCTCAAGACGGAACCAACATCTCGGCCCACTTCGCGACTCGGCTTACCTGTCATGACAGGAAATTGGTCGACTGCGCCGCCATAGCTGCCCGAGGCGTTGCCGGTACATCCTTGCTATCATCGTCGAATGATGGTGGGCGATAGGTGCGCCGCTGCGGCAGCCAGACAGGCTTGGCTGCCGTTTCTCGACCCGCTTTCGATGGTGTCGCTTCCGGTTCGCAGAAGGTCTCTAGCGGAACCAGCCTCTTCACCGGCGCTGGTTCCCATCGATACGGCGCCTTACCCATCGCACGACCATGGCGGCTCCTCCTTCCAGAGAGAACGATCAAGCAGCTACCGAGGTGTCAGACGATGCAGCCCCTGACCGGCGAGATGACCTTGGTCATCATCATGATATGCGTGGCGATCTTCCTCTTCATCGTCGAGTGGATTCGTGTCGACGTGGTGGCAATCCTGATGATGGTGGCGCTGCCGTTACTCAAGCTGGTGACTCCGAAAGAGGCGTTTGTCGGCTTCAGCAGCAACGCGGTCATCTCCATCATCGCCGTCATCATCATCGGAGCCGGACTCGACAAGACCGGAATTATCAACCGTGTGGTGACGCCAGTGCTGGCACTCGCCGGAAAATCGCCCTCCAGGATTGTGATTGCGATCTCGGTGACGGTGGCGGGGATCTCGAGCTTCATGCAGAACATCGGCGCGGCTGCCCTTTTCCTGCCAGCCATACAGCGCGTCAGCAAGAAGCTGCAAATCCCGATCTCCACCATGCTCATGCCGATCGGTTTTTCGGCAATTCTGGGAGGCACTCTCACACTCGTCGGCTGCAGCCCCTTGATCCTTCTCAACGACCTGTTGGTGCCGTTCAATCTCGAACCCTTCGGTCTGTTCGACGTGACACCCGTGGGCGTCGCCCTCGTCTCGAGTGGCATCGCGTACTTCGTGATCTTCGGCCGGTTCGTGTTGCCCAAGACGAAGTCGGCTGCCGCCGCGGTGAGTGCGGACGGAGACAGCGCCCCTGGGGAGCCGGGTGACCGCGCGTACGTCGCACCCCGGGAGGCCCGCACGCCCGAACACTTCACCCACTATCGCGAGCCGGTAACGGTCGAGGAACTCCGCGAGAGATACTCCGTGCAGGTTGTCGCGATGTCCGAACCGAGCCGGCTCGTGATTCTCAACCCGCCGGGTGACAAAGAGGTCAGGGACAGCACCGATCTCGCTCTTTACGGAACGCCCGAGGACCTTCAGCGATTGGCCGAGGAGGAGGACCTACAGCTGAAGGACTCGCTCGAAACGTTCAACGACATTCTCTCCGAGGACAACGCCGGGAACGTCGAAGCCGTCGTCGCGCCCCGTTCCCGTGCCGTCGGGAAGACCCTCCGTGAGCTCAACATCGTCGAACGATTCGACGTGACACCCCTCGCCATCCACCGCCACGACAAGACCCTCGTGACGGATGTTTTGGATACTACTTTGAACGTGGGCGATGCGGTTGTTTTCCAGGGCACGTGGAAACGGCTCAAGCTTCTGCGCGATGAGGGGCTCTTCATCTTCACCACGCCGATCGACGTCGAGGAGCTCAAGCCCGAGAAGGCCGTGATGGCTGGTATCTGGTTCTCGGTGGCCATCGCGATGGTCATGTTTTCCGATATGCAACTCTCCGTATGCTTGATGACCGGCGCCCTCGGGATGATCGTATCGCGGGTCCTGACGATTGACGAGGCATATCAGTCAGTTGACTGGCGAACCATTTTCCTGTTGGCAGGCCTCATACCTCTCGGTATCGCTACCGAGAAGACAGGAACCGCCGCCTGGATCGCCGAACGGGTCCTCGGAGCTCTGGGGGGATCAGTTCCCGAAGTCCTCCTTCTCACCGTGATTGCGGTCCTCTCAACTGTTTTCACGCTGGTCATTTCCAACGTCGGGGCGACGGTGCTCTTGGTGCCGTTGGTGGTGAATCTGGCGACCGGGGCCGGTACGGATCCCCGAATGGCTGCGCTGGTTGTGGGCCTGGCCACGTCCAATTCGTTCATGCTGCCGACCCACCAGGTGAATGCGCTGTACATGGGTCCCGGGCGCTACCGAAGCGTCGACTTCATGAAAGCTGGTGGGATTCTCACCGTCATCTTCATCGTCGTGATGATCGCGACCTTGTACCTCCTGTATATGTGAAGGGGTTGAACCAGTGTCCGTCGTTATCCTCTCTTCAGACCTTTCCTGTCCCGGCGACGAGATCGCCTCGCAAGTGAGCAGTCATCTCGGTTATGAGTCTCTCGGCGCGGATATCGAGGCCGCGGCAGCTGCAAACTACGGCCTTTCCACCGACCAGCTCCGGCAGGCTCTGAGCTTCTCACCGTCGCTGACGATGCGGCTCCTGGGCGCTCCGGAGAAGTACCTGGCGTGCTTCCAGGCGTCGCTGGTGGCGGCTCTCTGCCGGGACAATGTTTTGTATAGCGGAGCGATCGGTCACATGCTCGTCACCGATGTGTCTCACATCATGAAGGTGAAGGTGACGGCCGAGCTCGAGGATCAAGTGGTGTGGCGGGCGGCTTCCGATCATGTGTCGGAGGCGAGGGCGCGGGAATCGCTCCTCAGGGAGCAGGCAGCGTGCAAAAAATGGTTTACCAAGATGTTCGGAGTCGACGGCACTGAGCCCAGCGAGTTCGACCTCGTGGTCAACGTGTCGCAGCTCGGGGTGGAAGGTGCCGTTAGAACCATCGAGGAGACCGTGCGTGAGGTCAGGTTCAAGCCCGTTACCTACTCGCGGAACATGATTCGTGATCAGGAGCTCGCCTGTCGCGTCAAGGCCGGTTTGGTTGGCGAGTTGCGCGATGTCGCTGTCACCGCAAAGGACGGCGAGGTCACCATCCACTCCAAGGCAGTGCGCAAGAGCAAACAGCAGAAGATCTCCTCCCTCCGCGACAGGGTGCTCGAGATGGAGGGTGTCAGCTACGTCGTCTTCGGCTGAATGATCCGACGCTCGGGTCTTCGTCTCGTTTTCCGAGGAATCTGTGTGGGAAAGGGCTACGCGCCCGCAGCCGTGAGATCCGCGGGCACCTTGGCGGCCGGCAGGATGACGGTGAAGGTCGTTCCTCGACCAACTTGGCTCCTCACCGAGATGTCGCCACCGTGCTTCTTGACGATGCTGAGCGAGACCGCAAGCCCGAGGCCAGTACCCTTGGACTTGGATTTGGTGGTGAAGAAGGGGTCGAAGATGTTGTTCAGCTGGTGTTGGGGAATGCCGGTGCCGGTATCGGCGATCTCCACCATCAGGAAATCCCGGTTCTTGCCCTTTTCGATGTTGATCGACAGGGTCCCTCCGTCGGGCATGGCATCGACGGCGTTCAGCACGTGGTTGAGAAAGACCTGCTTGAGCTGCTGAGCATCACCGAAGACCGGCGGCAGCTGCGATTCGACCTCACCCCGGACCTTGACTCTGCCGAGCTTGATCTGGTTGCTGGCCAGCCGGAGAACCTCCTCCACGAGTTGCTGGATGCCCAGGGGCTCTATGTCGGGATCGGTCTCGCGGGCGAAATCGAGGAGGTTGCGGACGATCCCCTGAGCGCGCTCGGACTCACTCACCAGGTCCTGGATCATGTCGATCCGTTCCTCCTCGGAGTAGTCCTCGTAGTCTTCCTCCAGCAGGCAGGCGGTGACCATGATGTTGTTGATGGGATTGTTGAGCTCGTGGGCGACCCCGGCCGTCAACGTCCCGACCGCCTTGAGCTTGTGCGCTCTCACGAGGAGGTCCTGACGCTGCACGAGCTGGTGCATCATGTGGTTGAGAGCCATCGCCAGGTCCGAGAACTCGTCGTGGTACCTGCGTTGTGGAGTGATCGGCGTGAAATCGCCTTCGGCGATGCGGCGTGTGGCCTCCATCATGCGACCCAGGGGCGCCAACATCTGGCGACCCACGAAGAACAGCAAGTAGACCGCCACCAGGATCAGCATCACCAGAAACGGGATCGGGATCCGTTGCGAAACGGCGAGCATTGCCTCCACCGCATGGCGCTCTTTGCTGACATACTGTTCGGCTGAACTCACCATCGTGCTGCCGAGCTCGCGGAGCTCGGCCTCGATCTGTTCGCGTCTCTCACTGGTGAGCTCAGTGGGCTTCTCAGAGCGGAGCCTGGACAGAACGTTCTCATACCGCCCGAGGTTGTCGGCCATGGAGTCGACCATGGGAGCACCGACAACCGCCCCAAGGTCCTCCCTCTCGAGTTCGAGGACCCTGCGGGCGCTCCGCACATGTTCGAGTGCGTCGTCGAGGTTGGTGCCGTACAGCAGGAAGTTCTTTTCGAACCGTCGCGCCTGCTGGATCTCGAACATGTAGCTCTGAGCTGCCTCGAGGAAGTGCACCTTTTCTTTGATGCGGGTCATCAGGTGCATCATGGTGACGGTGACGACGACGCTCCCCAGCAGAAAGAAGACGAGGCCGACGCCGAGGCGTGCTCGTATCGTAAAGCTGGGCCGCTGGCGAAGGGCTTCCTGCGCCTCGTCGGCAGCAATTGAAAGCCTGCTTCGATCCTCCTCAGAGGTCAGGAGCACGCCAGGGTCTCGATCTATCACGCCACGCCCTCTCGGCCAACAAATCTCATTTTTCGCCGTCCTCCCGCTGCAGATTGCGTTGCACGGCGCGGGTTGATGCCACCTCGATCCGCAGAACCAAGGTTCTGCCGACATGCATACCCTTCCGTGTCTCGCGAGAAAGGTAGTAGCGACCTCATGAATGATGCGGGTCAGCTACGGAATTGCGAGAATAATCCGGGCTTCTGGACACCCTTATATCCCAGAGACAACGCCGCCTTGTATATCACGGCTTTCAGGTCCTTTGGTTTGAAGGGCTTGGCGATGAAGTCGAAGGCGCCCTTGACCAGCGCCTCTCGCGCCACCTCCACGGTTGCATAGCCCGTAATGAGCACAACTCGCGTGTTGCTCTTCGAGGACATGATGTGCTCCAGAAGCTGGATGCCATCAACCTCGTCCATCCGCAGGTCGGTGACGACTATGTCGAACTCCTTCTCGCCGAGTCTTTTCAGTGCCACGGTCGGCGACTCGAAGACCTCGACTTCGAAGCCGTGCTTGCTCAGGGCGGGCTTGAGGCGTTTGCCGACGATGGGCTCATCGTCCACAATCATTACGCTGATTGGGCCTTCGGCAGCCGCTGCCACAGGCTCATCCTTGGATTCCATAATCTCAGCTTCTCCCTCCTCGGCCACTACGGACGGCGGACGTTCCGACTTGACAACCATGCTTTCGTCAAGTGCCAGCTTTTCGGCGACGTCAGGACCAGGAATCTCGGAACCATCGTCGGCATCCGCCGCTTCAGCGGATGATACCCGCTGCATCCAGTCCTCGATTGTTGTCTTGTCCTTTTTTTCTATCTTGGCCATTTGATGCCTTCCTTCAGGCAACGCATGCGAGCAGCCGGTACTGCCGCATAGCCGAGAGACTTCTCGCGGCCCTGCACATCGTGGCGAGGGAATACCACCTTGGCGTTCATCCCGCCTCTTCCAGCCCCTTCAAACAAGGAGATCCAACCCAAGGGCAGGAAGTTCCTCGTGTTCCCCTTCAGACTAGCACGTTGTCCGGAGGCCAGGTGCGTTTGGGTGCCAGAGTATTTGAGGTAGAGATGTTGCGACACGGACCGCCGGGTGGTTTTTCCCGTCGGCTGCGCCATAATGGACGGCATGTTCTTGATGCCACGGACGATCCGTGTCCAGATCGTGATGGCTTTCTCGATCTGCTTTCTCTTCATGGGCGGGATCATCGGGGTCACCTACGTCAACCTTCAACGCCTGAACCGGTCCCTCGAGGTACTTGAGACGGCTGAGCAGCTGAACAGCGCGATTCTCGAGATGCGACGGTACGAAAAGAACTACTTTCTTCTCCGCCTCGACTCGGACTACGAGGAGAATGTCACCTACACAAACCAGCTCGGCGTACTCCTGCGCCGCGAGAGTGAGACCTTGACCAAGGTCCTCGGTGAAGACAACTACCAGCGGTTCGTCCGCCACTGCGACGAGTACGGCGCCAAGATGGAAGAGCTGCACCGCATGGATTGTGCGACCGTCGCCTGCGACGACGTTCAGGCAGAGATTCGCGGAACCGGCCAAGCCCTTCTCATCCTTGCCGACCAGCTGGTTGTGACCGAACGCCGGGCCATCGACAAGCGCATGCAGGACCTGATTCCTCTGCCCCTGCTCGGATTTGTGGCGCTGCTCATTCTGATGGGTTTCGTGGTGATCTTCATCGGTGAGCGGGTGGTGAGGCCTCTGGCGCGGATTGCGCGAGAGTCTGAGGCCGTGGCTACCGGGTACTACCAGCAGATTACGCCGTACGGGGACCCGAAAAACGAGATTCAGGTTCTGGTGTCCGCCATCAACCGCATGGTGACGGAGCTGGAGAACCGGCAGGAACAGCTGGTGCGGTCCCGCAAGATCGCCTCGCTCGGCACACTGAGCGCCGGCATCGCACATGAAATCAACAACCCCCTCAACAATATTTCGCTGATCATTGAATCCATGCTCGAGGATGCTGAGACACTGGGCGGCCCGGAGTGCTCGACGCTGCTCAAGGAGGCCATGGACCAGGCCGATCGTGCGAGCGACATCGTCAAGAACCTGCTCGAGTTCACCCGCGCAAGCCACCCCAAGGCCGAGGACGTGAACCTCGAAGACCTCATCGACAGGACGGCGAGCCTGGTTCACAATGAGCTGGATCTGCACCACATCACCTTCACCAGTGAGGTCAAACAGCAGCTCCCGAGACTCCGCCTCGAGAAGGGTGGCCTCCAGCAGGTGCTGCTCAACTTGTTCATGAACAGTATCCAAGCGATGGAAGACGGTGGCGACCTGCGGGTCGTACTCGACCGTTCCGAGACACTTGATGAGGCCCGGATCGACGTGATCGACACCGGTCCCGGGATTCCGGAGGATATCAGGAATCAGATATTCGATCCGTTCTTCACCACCAAGAAGGACGGGGTGGGAACCGGCCTCGGCCTGTCGGTCAGCTACAGCATCATCGCCAAGAACGGGGGACGTATGGTGGTCACGAGCAAGCCCGGCGAAGGCACGTGCTTTTCAATATTCCTCCCGTTACCTGAAAAGACCGAAGCCTGGATCTGAGGGATGGATCGGTATCGCATAGCCATGATCGACTACGAGGTCACCGTTCGATGGGAGCTGACAAGGATCCTGGAGATGAACACCAAAAATTTCCGCACGGAGGAGGGTAGGTCGAGATGTCTATCGTGATGATCTCGGGCAACGCGCAGAGCGGGAAAGAAGAGCTGGCAGAAGGGTTGGCAGGAAAGACTGGTTGGCCGTTGGTCTCCAGGGAGGAGCTGGTGGATCTCGCCCGTCAGCGGGGCATAAAAACGGGCCGCCTCGAGGTCTCCGTCTTGAAGCGGCCGTCGACGCGAGAGCGTCTCTCCCGGGAGAAGAACCTCTATCTTGCGTATCTGACGGCAGCGCTGTGCGAGAGAGCTGGCGACGGCAATCTGATTTACAGCGGCCGGTCCGGGCATTTGCTGCTGCCCGGAGTCACTCACCGGCTCAGGGTTGGCCTGACCCAGCCCCGTGAGACCCGCGTGCAGCGTGCGGCGCGCGAGCTCAACATATCCCATCAAAAAGCCGACCAGTACCTGCGGGAGCTGGACGAGGACTTCGAGAAGTGGGCGCGTTTCGTGCACCGAGTGGACGCGTCGGCTCCGGGGCAGTTTGACCTTTTCCTGAACCTGGAGAACCTGGGTTTGAGCAACGCGGCAGGCATCCTGTGCGAAATGGCCGAGCTGGCCGACTTCCGCCCAACCCCTGCAAGTCGTAAACGTGTTGCCGACATCCAGCTCGCGGCTCGGGCCAGGCTCGATCTCGCCTTCGATCCGAGAACTGCTGATGCCGACCTCCAGGTGCAGGCGGATGGCGGCGTACTCACCGTCACCTACACGCCGGCACAGGAGTCCTTCTCTGATGCGATACCAGAGGTGCTCGCTGCCCTCGAGGGCTGCCAGGAGATCCGCTGCACGATGGCCGAGACCAGCATTCTTTGGATCCAGGAGCGCTTCAGCACCGCCTCCGACAGCTTCCAGCACATCAGCTCACTGGCCCAGCGTTGGGGAGCGGCGATCGAGCTCATGCGGTTGATTCCTCCAGGGGCGGCGGGCGGCGACGCGGCGGGTGTTGAGATCGCCGAGCAGACGAGTCGCGCGCTCCCGTACCGACAGCCTTCTCCAACCGGGGGCGTCGAGGATGACGAGCCGCAGCCCGTCACCGAGGACGGCGGTCTCCGGGAGACCCAGGAGGAGCTCGTTGGTCTCGGCCGCTCGGGCGGTCAGAACACGGTGCGCGGAGGCTGTGATGAAATCATCATGACTTCAGAAGGAGACGACAAATACTCGCTGGTTGTGATTGGCGACCTTTTCCTCTCCAAGGACCAGTCGGCGAGGAAGCGCATGACCCGGGAGCTGGCGCTCGATCTGCGCGATCGCCTCAAGGCGGCGGTGATCACCTCCGACGAGCTCGGCTCGGAATTCTCGCTGAGCGCCCGCCACGTGGTGAAGTTTGTCGGCCACATCTGCCTGGTTTTGATCGCACTCTTCCTGGTCTTCACCCACCAGGCCGAGGTCCTCGACTTTATCGGCGGATCACTCCACTCCCGTGTGCCGTGGCTGTCCGCAGTGGCGGTCGTGATTTTCGTTCCCGTGTTCGCATTTCTCTACGCCAGCGTGACGCAGCTGGCCTTGCGTCTGCTTCGCATTGAATGAAAAGGACCAACAACGGAGTCGAACATGCACGAGCTTCTAGCCCTCAAATACATCGACATCAATCTCGCCATCGCCCTTCAGGTTGTCCTGCTCGGCTTCATAGGCGGCATCCTGAGCGGTTTCATCGGGAGCGGTGGGGCCTT
>JAJDNM010000150.1 GCA_022340665.1 Acidobacteriota bacterium
CAGGTCGAGAGCGGTCTGGTAGCGGCGGTCCGGGTCCTTGGCCAGGCAGCGGCGAACGACGCGGCCCAAATGGCGCGGCAGCGATCGGTTGAGCTCGGTGACCGGTGCAGGATCGTCACGCAGGATCGAGCTGATGGTGGACATGCTCGTGCCGCCCCGGAACGGCCGTTCTCCGGTGGCCATCTCGTAGAGGATGGTGCCCATGGAAAAAATGTCCGTCCGCGAATCGACCGGCTTGCCCTCCGCCTGCTCGGGCGACATGTAGGCCACCGTGCCGAGGATCTTCCCCTCCTCCGTCTCCACCGTGGCAGTGGGCGCCTGCGTGAGCCCCTGGTCGGCGGCCTCCGCGTCGCGGGTTTTGGCGAGCCCGAAGTCGAGGATTCTCAGGCGTCCCTCCCCGTCGACCATGATGTTGTCGGGCTTGAGGTCACGGTGGGTGATACCTGAGCGGTGAGCACTCGAAACCGCATCGGCGAGCGGAATCGCGATCTCCAGCAGCTCGCGCAGCCCGAAGCCGTTCTTCGGCAACAACTTCGAGAGGGTCTGCCCTTCGACCAGCTCCATGGTGATAAAGTGGACGCCGTCGGCCTCCTCGACCGAGTGAATCGTCACGATATTGGGGTGATTGAGGGCAGCAACCGCCTGCGCCTCGCGTTCGAAACGCGCTCGGCGTTCCGGGTCCGCCGCCATCTCGGACGGCAGAACCTTGAGCGCTACCCGCCGGTTCAGCCGCGTGTCCTCGGCGAGGTAGACCTCGCCCATGCCGCCCTTGCCCAGGCCGCCCACGATTCTGTAGTGGGCCAGGTTGTTTCCGATCATGGCTCGCCGGGTTATCCTCATCTGGAATGTAGCATATTGTGACGCTTTCGCAAATGTTCAAGCTACGAAATTTCAAATGTGTTTGTCTGGAGGGTTGCTCATGATCGGTGCCGAGAGTTCCGTGTACAGCCGCATCGCCCTGTACCTCGTTTGCACGGCCGTCGGTTTTTTGATGGCGGGCTGTTCACAGGCCCCCCAGTACGACCTCGTGATCCGCAACGGAACAATCTACGACGGGAGCGGATCGCCTGGTGTCGTCGGTGATGTCGCCATCAACGGCGATACGATTGCCGCCGTGGGTGATCTCGGCGCCGCCACCGGAAAGACCGAAATCAATGCGGCCGGGCTCGCGGTCTCCCCCGGCTTCATCAACATGATGTGCTGGGCCAACGTTTCGCTGATTCACGACGGCCGATCGCAGAGCGATATCCGCCAGGGCGTGACTCTCGAGATCCTCGGCGAGGGTGGCTCGATGGGTCCGCTCAATCAGGCGATGAAGGAGCAGATGGTCCGCCACCAGGGCGATATTACGTACGACATCGAGTGGACGACTCTCGACGAGTACCTCGTGTATCTGGAAGAACGGGGCGTCTCACCGAACATCGCATCTTTCGTCGGTGCGGAGAACCCGCGGGAGTACGTCATCGGGCACGAGGATCGGCCGGCGACCCCGGAAGAACTGGACGAGATGCGGGCACTCGTTCGCACAGCGATGGAGGACGGTGCCCTCGGTGTGGCGTCGGCTCTCATCTATCCGCCGGGCAGCTTCGCCGACACGGACGAATTGATCGCGCTGGCCGAGGTCGCCGCCAATTACGACGGCATCTACATCTCGCACATCCGAGACGAGGGCGCACATATGATTGGCGCGATCAACGAGCTGATCGAGATCGCCCGTTCCGCAGACATCCGGGCCGAGATCTACCACTTCAAGGCTGCCGGGCGCGCGAACTGGGATCTGTTTCCGGAGGCGGTCTCCCTGATCGAAGAGGCGCGAGCCGAAGGCCTGCAGATCACCGCCGACATCTACCCCTACCCGGCCAGCTCGACCGGCCTCAACGCCACCATACCGCCGTGGGTCCAGGAAGGCGGTTTCGAGGCGTCGCTCGCACGGATGGCGGATCCTGAGATCCGCAAGAGGATCATCCGCGAGATGAACGACGACTCGGTGGCGTGGGAGAACATGTTCCACGGCGCCGGGTCGCCCGACAACATCCTCCTGGTCAGCTTCAAGAACGAGGCGCTCAAACCGCTCACCGGCAAATCTCTGGGTGAGATCGCAGAGATGCGGGGTACGACGCCCGAGAACACCATCATGGACCTGATCATCGAGGACGAGTCCCGGATCGGCACCGTCTACTTCAGCCAGTCCGAGGACGTCGTGCGGCGGGCTTTCAGGCTGCCCTGGGTCAGCTTCTGCTCGGACGCCGCCTCGCTCGCTCCGGAGGGGGTGTTCCTGAAGAGCAACCCGCACCCGCGTGCATACGGCAGCTTCGCCCGGGTTCTCGGCAAATACACCCGTGACGAGCAACTGGTCCCGCTCGAGGAGGCGATCCGCAAGCTGACCTCACTGCCGGCCGACAACCTCAAGATCGACCGCCGCGGCCGGCTGGCGGAGGGGTACTTCGCGGATGTTGTGGTCTTCGACCCTGAGACAATCCAGGATCACGCAACCTTCGTCGAGCCGCACCAGTATGCCACCGGCGTTCACCATGTATTCGTCAATGGCACCCCGGTCCTGCGGGACGGCGAGCACACCGGCGCCAAGCCGGGTCGGGTCGTCCGTGGACCAGGCTGGACAGGCCGCCAGCTATGAACGGGACAGGTCAGGAATCGTAGGGGCGGGGTTCACCCCCGCCCGGTCGTGGGGGTGGGTGGGATCCAACCCGCACGCTCACCTCCGGAGGGGATGACCCCCTCCCCTACGAGGGCACACCGAACCGTGCTGACGGAATCCGACGCTCGAATGGGCTCAGGGCCGCGGACAAAGATACGCCCGGGACGTTGGCCCCCGGGCGTCGAGTTCTTCTGACCGTCGAGGTCGGATTTCGAATATTTACCAGATCTTCACCCGTTCCTCGGGTGGCAACCACATGCCATCGCCCTCTTTGACATCGAAGGCGGCCACGAACTCCGGCATGTTCGGCAGCGGGCCATTCACCCGGAACTCCGCCGGGGAGTGTGGGTCGGTCAAGACCTGGTTTCGCAGCGCCTCGTCGGTCGACTTCGTTTTCCACACCTGGCCGATGCCCATGAAGAAACGCTGGTCGCCGGTCATACCGTCGAGAACCGGGGCCTCCTCACCGTCGAGCGAAAGCTGGTACGCGCGGTAGGAGATCGTCAGACCAGTGAGGTCGCCTATGTTCTCGCCCAGCGTCAGCTCGCCGTTGACGTTGAGATCGTCGAAGACCTGGAACCTACCGAACTGGTCAACCAGGGCACCGGTCCGTTCCGCGAATTTCTCACGGTCCTCATCCGTCCACCAGTTCTTGAGATTGCCGTCGCCGTCGTACTTGCTGCCCTGGTCGTCGAAGCCGTGGCCCATCTCGTGCCCGATGACCGTCCCGATGGCACCGTAGTTGACGGCGTCATCCGCAGCCATATTGAAGAACGGCGGCTGCAAAATCGCGGCCGGAAAAACGACCTCGTTCTGGGTAGCGACGTAGCCGGCATTGACCGTCTGCGGGTTCATCACCCACACCCACTCCTGGATTGGCCCGCCCAAGCGGTTACGGAAGAGCTCATAGGCGAACTGATTGGAGCGCATCACGTTGCCGACCAGATCACCCTTCACGATCTCCAAATCCGAGTAATCCTCCCAGCGGTCGGGATAGCCGATCTTGGGCGTGAACTTCTCCAGCTTGACCCGGGCTGCAGCCTTGGTCTCGGGACCCATCCAGTCGAGCTCGTCGATTGCTGACGCGTAGGCCTTGGAAAGGTTCGAGACCAGCTCGACCATCCTCGCCTTTGCCTCCGGCGGGAAATGTCGGCTGACATATACTTTGCCAACCACCTCACCGAGGCCTCCGTTGACCACATCCACGGCGCGTTTCCACCGCGGCCGCTGCTCTTCCTGGCCGTTGAGCGTCTTGTTGTAGAACTCGAAGTTCTGATTGTCGATCGCAGCATTCAGGTGAATGGCGTAGTTATTGAGCAGATTCCACCGCAAGTACGTTTTCCAGTCGTCGAGCGAGGTCGAGGCGAAGATTCCATTGAACCCTTCGACGAAGCTCGGCTGATGAATGATGATGTCTTTCTCGGAGGAAAGGCCGGCTTCCTCGAGAAACTCCGACCAGTTGAAGTCGTTACCGAGCGTACTGAGCTCATCGGCGGCGTACTTGTTGTAGGTCTTCTCGTCGTCGCGGTTCTCCACATTGGTCCAGTGATACTTGGCGAGATCGGTCTCCAGATTCATCAGCATCGCCGCCGCACTGGCCGGATCGTCGAAACCGGCGAGCTCGAACATCTTCTCGATGTGCTCCACGTAGGCTTGGCGCAGCTCGACCGAACGCTCGTCTTCCTTGAAGTAGTAGTCGCGATCCGGCAGACCGAGCCCCGATTGCCACACATAGGTGACGTATCGGGTTGAGTCCTTGGCGTCGACCCAGAAATAGACCGTGAACGGTCCACCGCCGCCGATGATCGCGCTGCGGGCGAAATACGCCGACAGTTCGTCCTTGTCGGCGATCGCGTCGATGCGCGCCAGTTCCTCGTCGAGCGCAAGCATCCCCAGTTCCTCGAGGCGCTCGGTATCCATGTAGGAGTTGTAGAGGTCGGCGACCTTCTGCTCGTCGGAGCCGGGCTCGAGATCGTCGCGCGACGCGACCTCCTCGATGATTGCCCTGACGTCTTCGCGGGCCTTGTCGCGCAAATCTATGAAAACGCCCGTGCTGGTTCGGTCGGCCGGGATCTCCGTCGTCTCCAGCCAGGTCCCGTTGACGTATCTGAAGAAATCATCCTGCGGCCGGACCGAGGTGTCCATGTTCGCCAGTTCGATACCGCTGGTAAGAGGTACCTCCGGCCCCTGTCCACACGATACGACGGCGAGCAACAGAATCGCTGCGCTCAGCATTCTCTTCATCCCTTGCCTCCCTCTCGATGATGATTCGCGTATTTCGCGATCGAAAACCGCAACCTCGCGACGTACACGGACTCTACCGCCCGTCCGACAAACGCACAGTTGATTATTCGCAGAAACACGGCATAGGTTTCAAACGTTCGAACGTTCAACGTTTAACGTTTAAATGACCGAACGAGATCCTGTCCCCTCAGCCCTACCGCGAGACATCGTCCGGTTTCCGTCCCACCCGTCCGAGAGGTCCGAATCCGGCCAGTCCGGCGCCCAGCAATGGCAGCAGCAGAGGCACCCAGCGCAGGCCCAGCCAGCCGCTGCCGCCGATGCCGTCGAGGGCCAGCATCGCGAGCCCTGCGCAGGCAACCGCACAACCCACCAGCTGCAGCCCGGCTGGCGCAGGCGACATGGATGCTTCCGCCGACGGGCGTTCGAATCGGCCGAAAACGAGCAGAAACGGGAGCGTCACAAGTGCGTAGACGAGCAACCACAGCGGACGCGTCAACCACCATCCCGGACTGTTCGGCTGTTGCACGAGCAGGCCGGGCACCTGCCAGAAGGCGAGGCCGACCAGCAGCATCATCACCGTCGAGTGCCACAGGAAGAGGGTCATGATCATGCCGTTGATCAGTATGGTGGCCGCCCACGGGACCCGATTTGCGAGCCACCTCCTGGTCGGCTTCTCGAGCGTCAGTGCGAGGCCGATCTGGGCCGCTCCCAGGGCCAGCAGCGGAAGCTTGGGCGGCAGCGTATTGCTGATCTCGTCGCTCGGGACGCCCACCAGACTGAGGGGGTACGGTCCGAAATGCGTGAGCCCGACGAGGGCGAGGAGGCCGACCGCGAACAGCGACAAACCGACCGTCGGGCCCTCGAGTCGGCGATCGTGCCAGGCGTAGCCCGCCTGGTGCACCGTGAGCCAGACGAACGGGTAGTTCAGCCATCCGAGGATGCGGAGCTCTCCCGCAAAGAAGGCGAAATCGACCAGGGCCGCTGCCCCGGCCGGCACCGCCACCGAGAGGTATCCCCAACGTTTCCATGCCGCGTGGCTGATGGGTACCAGGGCCACCACGAGGATGTAGACGGCAAGAAACCACACCGGCACCAGAGCGACCTTCGAGCCGATGCGAATCATCTCCGGACCTACGCCGTTCGAGTGGGCCACCGCCACCATCACGCCCCAGGCCACCACAAGCGGCAGCACCGGGCCGATCAGCCGT
>JAJDNM010000151.1 GCA_022340665.1 Acidobacteriota bacterium
ACTCATAACTCAAAACTCATAACTCATAACTCATAACTCAAAACAGGGCGGGGGGTGGGGACTACTCGAACATCTCTCGCCGGTACCAGAAGATCTCGGGGTTCGCGAGGTCGATGCTGTTGACGCTTCTGAAGGTGATCGAGGAGACACTGATGTTGCGAGCGTCCTCGGGCCAATAGAACCAGCCGAATCCCTCCGAGCCGCGTGACCAACCCATGTGCAGGGGCCCCGCCGAAATTGAACCGGCCTGGCCGTCTTCGTCGGTTCTCCCGGTGCCGGCGCGTGAGGTCTGGAAGAGCGATGCGTTGGCTGGTGCCGCGCGCCACTCGTACTCGATGGCGTAACCCCACTCGAGGGCCCTGACGACTCTCAGGGCAACCAGCTCCTGGTCGACTTTGAAGAGTGCCACGGCCCCGTATGGAATGCCGATGGCCCTCTGGTTAACCGCTACGTGTGTGAAGGTCGGCTGTTCGGGAGAGCGCGGTGTGCGATCGCAGCCCAGAATCAGAAGAGTCGCGAGCACCAGAAAGCGGGCGAGCGAGATCGGACGTCCGAAACTCCGTTTCACGAATTCAAATGTACTACGCGGTTGGTTCGAAACCCGGTGTCGAGTTGTTGGATAGCCGCGACGGGGGTTATCATCAGCTTGGAACTAGTGCGAAGGGGGGCTGCCATGCAGCGAGTTCCTGTGGTCGTCGTGATTGTCTTCCTGATGGTGATGCCGGTCCTGGCGGGGGAGGGTGATGCCATCGTCGGACTTTGGGCTACCGATCCCGAGGGCGGGGGAGGGCAGGCTCATATCCGGATCTCGGCCGACGGTGGTCGGTATGCGGGCAAGATCGTATGGTTGGAGGAGCCCGTCTACACGGCGGAAGACGACGACGGGGAAATCGGCGAGCCAAAGGTCGACACGAACAACCCCGACCCAGCCCTCCGATCACGACCGATCATGGGCCTTCAGATGATGGAAGGGTTTGAGTACGTTGGCGACAACACCTGGAAGAAGGGGACGATCTACGACCCCGACAACGGCAAGACGTACAAGTGCAAGATCAAGTTGGGTGACGACGGGGTGCTGTACGTGCGGGGCTTTATCGGGGTGTCGTTGATCGGGCGTACCTCGCAGTGGACCCGAGTTCGCGACGAGAAATAAGATGACTTGTGCCGTATCGGGCTCCACCGACGACCACCTCCTCCAGCTTCTTTGCATGACGATCAGGTAGGAGCTTGCATGGGTTCCATCACGCTGCAGCGGATTCTCGTTGCCGACGACGAGCCCGACATCCTCGAGATCGCGAGGATCGCCCTGGAAATGGTGGGAGGCTTCGAGGTTGTGGCGTGCTCGTCGGGGCAGGCGCTGCTGGAGGCCCTCCCCGATTTCAAGCCCGATCTGGTGATTGTCGACGTGTTGATGCCGGACATGAGTGGACTCGAGGCGGTCGAGGAGATCAGGCGCCTTCCAGAGTTCGAGGAACTTCCCTACGTGTTTCTCACCGGAACCATCGCGGAGGAGGAAATCGAAGGTCTGCGTGAGGCCGGTGCGGCCGACATCATCCTCAAGCCGTTCGATCCGATGACCCTTGCCGATCGTGTCGATAACATCTGGAAGGGCACCCATGGAACGTGAGCCACCCGACAACCAGGTGATAGACCGGCTCGATGAGGAGTTGAAGCGATTGCGGTCCGCCTTCCTGGCGAAGCTCCCGGGACGGATCCAGAAGCTGACGGATGAGTGGAACGAGCTCCAAGGTGAGGCCTGGAACGAGAATGGCGCCCAAGCATTTCACCGAGCAATCCACGGGATGATCGGGACTTCCGGCAGTCTCGGTTTATCGGACATAGCCAACGACGCGCGCCAGCTCGAACGACGGTTGGTGACCCTCGTCGAATGCCCCCGGGCGCCGAGCCGGGAAACTGCAGACGGAATCGTCGAGCGGCTCCGGCAGATCGGTGGGCACGGGGCAGTGGAGGAGTCGTGAACGAACCCGCGAGCCGGACGGCGCTGCTTCTGCTCATCTTGGTTGCCCCGGTGGCGGTCGGATGCGGAAATTCGACGGCTCTCCCTGTGTCGGACAAATTCACTCCTGTGCCATCCGCCGCAGGGGTCATCACCTTCGGATCGGTTTCGGTCAACCCCGCCCACGAGTACGAGGTTTTCCGACCCTTCGCCAACTACGTGGCCGCCCAGTTGGGTGATTTTGGCATCGGACGAGGTCGTGTGGTTGTCGCCGGTTCTCTGAGCCAGATGGTCGACGAGGTCCGCAGCGGAAAGGTCGATGTGTTCATCGACAGCCCTTTTCCCGCCGGTTATTTGTGGCAGCAGAGTGGGGCTGTGCCGATCCTTCGCAGGTGGAAGCGTGGAACGGACGTTTACAGGAGCGTGATCTTCGCTCGAACCGACAGCGGAGTCCAATCAATCGCCGATCTCGCGGGCAAAATGGTCGCGTTCGGTGCACCATACTCGACGACCGGCTACCTGGTGCCAAAAGCCACCATGACCTCAGCCGGGTTGAATCTCGTCAATTATGCAGACCGCGCGGCGTCAGTTCCGTCAGATCGTGTTGGCTATATCTTTTCCAACGACGCCGAAAATACCGTGTTTTGGGTGCTGAAAAAAAAGGTCACTGCCGGTGCTGTCAATGCGGACTATTTCGAGGAGTTCGCAGGGAATCGTGTTGGCGAGCTGATAATCCTCCAGACCAGCGAATCTGTGCCTCGAAACGTGGTCTGTGTCCGCCCGGGCCTCGATCCGAATGTGTTGCAGGCGCTGGAAACCGTGCTGCTGAAAATGCATCTGACCGACGAAGGACAGGAAGCACTCAGGGCCTTTGAAGAAACGGTGCGATTCGATCGCTTTCCAGGTGGTGCAGAACAGGCCCTCGAGAACATCATGAAACTGCTGCCGCACGTTGAAGAGGATCTCGGAGAATGAGGTTGGCATGACGCGTCTCGGGTTGAGGGGACGCTTTGTCGCATTCGTATCGGCGATGATCGTAGCATTCGGCGTTATCCTGACGGCCCTCACCGTTCGCGAGCAGAACGAGCGGCTAAGCCACGAGCTCGAGGAGCGCGGCAAGCTCTTAACGACCGTCGTCAGCGCCAATGCCACGGACGCTATGGCGCTCCTCGATATCAGGGAGCTCAGACGACTGATCGCCGAAGCTCGGGCACAAGAAAACGTTGTCGATATCGTTGCGTTTGACGAGGAAGGGCGAGTACTCACCGACGGTACGGTGAAGAACGTGAGGCGACACGAGCTGATTCCAGAGGCGGCGAGGCGACACGCTGCGGTTTCCGAAGGACTGCTGGTCGAGTTCGACGAAGACACTATGGTCGTGACCAAACCGGTCCTCCTCGGCAGTGAGCCGCTGGGTGGAGTCATGCTTCGCTACTCGTTGGCCGGCCTTGCGAAGGAGCAGGCCTCGCTTGCCCGCCGGACTGCTGCGGTCGGTACGGTCTTCGCTCTGCTCGGCGTTCTGGCTGCCGCCCTGCTGACTGAAGCGATCACGCGTCCTCTCAAGGAGGTGATCGACGCGACAAGAGCGGTGACGGATGGTGAAACTGTACCGCGACTCCCGGTCCGCACCTCCGATGAGGTTGGAACGCTGGCTGAATCGTTCAACGAGATGATGAGGAAGCTCCGTGACACCACGGTTTCGCGTGATTTTTTGGATCGTGTCGTCGAGACGATGGGAGAGTGTCTCGTCGTGACCGGCCCCGACGGAACCATCACACACGTCAATCCCGCGGTGTGTAAGCTTTCCGGCGTCAGTGAGGGTGAGTTGCTCGGCCAGAACTGCCGCGACCTTTTTCGAGCCCCCGAGGGCAGAGTCTCGTTGCTCGAAGCCGTTGGGCCGGATGGGTCAGCGCAAGGCCTTGAAACGGAGCTGCTCGCCAAAGGCGGCGAGGCCGTACCGGTGTTGGTGTCGGTTGGGGCGATGAAGGGGAAAACCGGCAGAAGACGCGGATACGTCTTGGTTGCCGCCGATATCAGCGAACGTCTGCGCCACGAGCAGCAGAAAGACGAGTTCGTGACCATGGTCCACCACGAGGTGCGTGGGCCGTTGACGGCCGTTCGTGGTGCCATCGGTTTGCTCGATGGCGGAGTGGCCGGGGAGCTCGGTGAGCGCGGGCAGGAACTGGTCGAAATCGCCCTTCGCAACAGCAAACGAATGGACCGCCTGGTCAACGACCTTCTTGCGGCGAGAAAGCTCCATTCTGGCCGAATGACCTTCCAATTCGAGGAAACGGAGCTGATGCCGCTGATCGAGCAGGCGATCGAGGGCACCGACACCTACGCGGGTGGCCGAGACATCCGGATCGAGATAGTGGATAGTGTACCCGGAGCTCAGGTGACAGTGGATCCGGATCGATTGATTCAGGTCCTGACGAATGTCGTGTCCAATGCTGTACGGTTTTCTTCGCCGGAGGGCGTCGTGGCCGTGGCAGTGGATCGACGCGACGATGGGTTGAGAATAGCGATCTCCGACTCGGGACCTGGTATCGCCGAAGATTTTCGCGACCGGGTTTTCGAAGCATTTGCGCGCGACGAAAGGGAAGACTGGCGCCATCGCAGCGGTTCCGGTCTCGGAATGTGTATCTCGAAGGGGATCATCGAGGAGCTCGGTGGCTCGATCAGCTTCGAGACCGAGGTTGGTGCCGGCACTACCTTTTTCGTAGACATCCCGGAGATTCGGTAGTACAGAACAGGTCCTTGAACGGACGGCAAATCCGGTGAGATAATTCCACGTCGAGAACAGAAATGAGACCTACTTGCTGGATGAATTTACTGTCGGCCTGGACCTTCATAGGTTTCGGCCGGAGGGTTACGGCATCCGTCCGCGCGGAGTCGTCTCGGTTCTTGCGACAGCAGGGACGAGGAAACCGATGCCAATAGCAGGCAACCTCGAAACGATGAACCTCGCGGAACTCCTGCAGTGGTTGGGCAACGGCCGTCAAACTGGCACCCTGGTCGTCAGCAACGGTTCGATCGAGAAGAAGATATTCCTCCGCGACGGCGCCGTCCTGTCATCAGCAAGCTCGGACCCGCGAGGCTTTCTCGGGCATTTCCTGGTCAGCAAGGGGGTGATCAGCGAAGACGATCTCGCCAAGGCCATGAGCCTGCAGGCGACACAGGGCGGGCTTCTGGGCGAAATCTTGGTGGAGGGCGGGGCAATTGATCAGGAAATGCTCGATCACATGCTGCGGCTCAAGGCCGAGGAGAACATCTACGACCTATTCGCCTGGGAAGAGGGGACATTCAAGTTCCGCGACGACGAGTTGCCGGACTACGAGTTGGTGCCGATATCAGCCAACATCACCGGCCTGGTGCTGGAAGGCATTCGTCGCCTTGACCACGCGAAGGAAATAGAGAAGCTGATCCCCTCCATGCAGTGTGTCCCTGTTGCGGTTGGTTCTTTGAAGGACGACGACGAAATGGACTATGGCTGGCTGGGCGTGCTCGAGGCGGTCGACGATGATCGCAGCGTCGAGGACATCTGTCTTCACACCCATTCCTCGGAATTTTTTGTCTGCGATGTGCTTTACGCGAAGGTGCGCGAAGGCAAGATCAAGATTGTCCGACCGCGGGTGATCGAGGTTTCGTCCACGGCCCCGGTTACGCCCGTGCCCGAGGCCGAACAGGACCAACCGACGTCACCTCGTACTGGAAGCACGCCCGCGCCGAAACCGACCGATGCCGAGACTCACGTCTCGGAGGCGGTGAGCCACATCAAGGTCGGCGCGCACGATATTGCCGTCCGCCACATCGCGGCGGCCAGGAGCCTCGATTCTCAGAACCCCGAGCTGGTTCGGGTCGTCAAGGAGCTGGAGACCGAGGTCGTCTACGGCCTGGAAAATGACGGCGTCAGATTCGACAAAATCCCGGTGCTTCAGACCACCCTCGACGACCTGCGTGCGATGAGCTTCTCGCCGGAGGAAGGGTTCATTCTCTCTCGAATCAACGGCAGCTCGGACATCGCATCGATCGTCAAGATTTCGCCGTTGTCAGAGATGGAGTCGCTGCTGGTGTTCTGGAAGCTCATGCATTCGGGCCAGATCACACTGGAGGACGCGAGCTGAGCTGCAATCCACCCAAAATGTCGGCCCTCCTCCGCACCTAGACAAATCAAATGCCCGATCCTCTGCCCATCGAAACACGAGTCACAGCAATGCGGCCCGACGGCACAACGGCAAGAAGGCCTAGCCGACCGGTCTCGGTCTCCGAGCGCGAGCCGTCGTACCGTGGATGGGTGGGCGGGGGAGGCCGTTCCGCCGTTACACCTGTGTTCGACTCCGGCTGACTCCCATCTCCGAAGGTCAACTGCGCGGGTTAGAATACGCGGATGGGACGGTTGATTGACCCCGCCAAGCGCGCTCGAGCTAAGGAGAAGCGCGCAGAACGAAAGCAGCGGATCCTCGAGGTTGCGCGTTCGACCTTATTGCGGCTGCCGTTTGTCGAGGTGACGCTGGATGGCATCGGCCACGCCGCGAACGTCGATCGGGGCGTGGCGTCGCTCTACTTTCGCAGCAAAGAGGAGCTCTTTCTGCGATTGTTGCGCGACGAGCTGGCGGGTTGGTACGCCGCAGTGGAAGCTGAGATCGAAGATCGCGAGGGCAGGCTGTCGAAATCGGATTTTGCCGCCGTGCTCGCGAAAAGCCTTTCCGAAAGACACGAGCTGACCCGCTTCCTGAGCCTCGAGTCGATCGTTCTCGAACAGAATCTCGATGCGATGGAGGTGTTTCGCGTGCAGCGTTGGCGGCGCGATCGGATGGCTGAATTGGACAAGCTTTTGGAACGGAAGGTCGACGGGATCAGGCCCGGGGAGGGCTTTCGGATGCTCCATCTGGCGCAGCTGCTCACCGCCGCCCTGATTCCGGCGGCGGACCCCAAAGGTGCGGCTGCCTACGAAATCGGGGACCCGGACTTCGCCGGATTCAGGGTCGAATTCGAACCCGAGATGCGACGCATTCTTGGTGCGATCCTCGAAGCGGGCCCCGGGAGCTGAGTTCTACTGGTCAAAGACCTTTTCCGGCGCCGAAGGACCGGTCGGCCGAGATTGTTGCCTTGACACGGGATTTCACTGTGGTTATGATCCCTCGGCCCGTGTGAGTGGAGGAAACAATGGCAGGCAAAGGACATCGCGTAACGGTCAAGCTCAAGAGCACCGAGAGCCCGTACATGTACCACGTCAAGAAGAACAAGCAGAACACGACCGAACGGCTCGAGCTCAAGAAGTACGATCCGGTCGTGCGCAAGCACGTCGTTTTCAAGGAAACCCGCTAACCCGCCTTACCGGAGGGTGCCAGGGCACCGTTTTCGGTGCTCTTTCGAGGCCCGGTTACCCGCAAGGGTCACCGGGCTTTGTCGTTCCTGACCGATTCGTCTGGACTGTTCGACCTGCCACCCCGAGATCCACGACTGCATCCTCGATTCGGAGGCTCGGCCGAATCACCATTCGCGGGACGATTTATTGCATACGAGGGTCCATCTCAAGATTTGAGACTTCGGATGATACACTCCGCGCGAATCCCGGGAGGTTCTGATCGTGAGCCGAAAGAGCAAACTGGAATCGTCAATATCGCGTCGCCATTTCCTGATCACCGGCGGGGCCGTCGCCGCGGCCAGTGGTTTGCCGGGAGTCGCCGCAGCGCAGGAGGAGGAAAAGCCGAAGATCAAGCGGTACCGGACCCTGGGTCGGACCGGGTTCCAGGTGTCGGACATTTCGGTCGGAGGCGCCGGCAGGGAGGCGAATCTCTACCGTTACGCCTACGACCACGGCATCAACTACTTCGACACCGCCGAGGGCTACGGCAATGGCGACAACGAACGCAAGATCGGAGAGGCCCTGCAGTACATGGATCGCAACAAGGTCTTCGTCACCACCAAGCTAGAGCTCAAGGAAGATGACACGCAGCAGACCATCCTCGACCGGTTTGGAAAGTGCCAGGAGCGACTTCGTACGGATTACGTCGACGCACTGTTCATCCACAGCCCTGAGTCGGTTGACATGCTCAACAGCCCCGCGTTTCACGCAGCGGTCCAAAGGCTCAAGACGGATGGCCGCCTCCATTTTTCCGGAGTTTCCAACCACGGAACGGCGCATCCCCTTGGAAAAGAAAACATGGAGCAGGTCCTGTGCACTGCGGCCGAGGACGGGCGCTTCGACCTGATGCTGATCGCCTACAACTTCATGAATCGCGACAGGGGCGACAAGGTCCTCGCTGCGTGCAAGAAGAACAACGTCGGCACGACCGCGATGAAGACCAAGCCGGGTGCGGTGAAAATGGATCCGCTCGACCCGGAAAATCCTTCGGAGAGGTATGCGAAGTACATCGAGCGCCAGGTCAAGGCCGGAAGGGCACGGGATGACGTGATCAAGGAGCTCCAGGGATACATCGACTTCAACCACAAGGTCTTCGAAAACGCCAGGCCTTTCATGGACGAACATGGCATCTCGGACCGGGACGGTCTCGCGGTGGCCGCCCTTCAGTGGGTGCTTTCGAATCCCGACATGCACACCGTCTGCATGAGCTTCCGCGACTTCGACTCGATCGACAAGTTTCTACCGCTGTCGGGTACCACCGTGACACAGGCGCGGCTGCGGGTGCTCGACGAGTATCGCATGGCTGCTTCGAGCCTCTACTGCCGCCACGCGTGTGAGGACTGCTTCGGCGCCTGCCCACACGGAATACCGGTGAGCCGTGTGATGCGGTACGCTTACTACTTCACCGAGCAGGCTCGGGAGAAGCACGCCATGATCAAGTACCGGACGCTCGGCTATGGCGACAACCTGCCCTGCGACTCCTGTGACGGGCCGTGCGAGGGCGCTTGCCCGTTCGGAGTCAATATCAGGGCAAATCTCTTGGCCGCCGACGGGCTGTTGACCCTGGCGTAGCCGAAATGCGAGCAACGGAATTCATGAATTGGAGCGTCGAGCGCTCCGACACAATGGAGAAGGAATGATGAAACGAGTTCTTCTGGTGATGTCTGTGGTTACCGCGCTTTCATGTTCCTCGGGCCCCGA
>JAJDNM010000152.1 GCA_022340665.1 Acidobacteriota bacterium
ACGCTCGGCCAGCTGAAGAAACGGGTTCTGATCACCGCCTTCGATCTCGACAACCAGGACGAGGACGGCGAGAAAAGGACGTGGAAGCCGAAGCTCTTCCATAACTTCCCCGGTAAGGGGAACGACCGTCACCAGCTCGCCTACGAGGTCGGCATGTACACGGCGGTGGCGCCCACCTACTTCCCGTCGGTAGACGGCTACATCGATGGCGGGGTCTACGCCAACAACCCGTCCATGTGCGCTCTGGCGCAAACCCAGGACACGCGGTACCGTCCGACCCCGCCGATGGACGACGTTGTGCTGCTGTCCCTCGGCACCGGGACCAGCCTCTTCTACGTCCGCGGCAAGAGCCACGACTGGGGCTACGCCCAGTGGATCAAGCCGCTGATCAGCCTGATGCTCGACGGCATCTCCGGCATCGCCGACTACCAGTGCGACAAGATGCTGCGCGACCGCTACCACCGCCTCGCACCGGTCTTTCCACCGGACGTGTCGATCCCGATGGACGACGTCGACAAGATTCCCTACATGATCCGGTTCGCCGAAGCGCTCGATCTCCGTCCCACTATTCGCTGGGTGAAAAGGCACTGGCTGGAACCCTGAGCTGAACGGATGCGGCCGGCCGCCTGGGCGGTCGAACGATGAATAGTAATCGTTTTCAATTAAAAATTTCATGACAAACATGAATATTTTATTGACAAACATGAGTTCAGGATTTATGATTGCTGACAACGGAACCGGCCGAGGCAGTTCCGCGAGGAATTCGAAAGGACTTCAATCATGGACCAGAACCGAATCGTCCGACCGCTGGAGAAGGCCCTCCGCTTCTACGCCGTGCTGACCCTGGGCATCGTGATCTTCCAGGGCCTCGGGCTCCTGATGTACTCGATCAACGTCTGGCCGACCGTGCGCGCCGAGGGGCTGTCGGGAGATCCGATTCAAAACTGGACGGCCGTGCTCCTGATCTTTGCGGTCGTGATGGGGTTCTCCCGCTCCTTCGTGTGGATCAAGATCTACTGGGACGGCTCCAAGGCCTTCTCGCTGATAGGACGCGTCGGCGGCTCATCGGACCTGGCGGATCAGCTGAGTCCGGTGCTCTCGAGTCTCACTCGACTGCTGATCGCGAGCTGCGTGCTCGATGTGCTCTTCCTGCCCGCGTACTTCCTCAGTGGATCGGTCTTGCCATTCCCGCTCGCCGGATGGCGGCTCGGCTCGGTCGAGGTTGCGCGAATTCTCTTCCCTCAAGCGTTCGGCATCTCCGCTCTCATACTGGCGTTCCTGACCCACCAGTACGGACAGCTGATCGGGGAGCGCAGCAGGATGCGGGCCGAGCTCGAGCTCACGATCTGAGGTGGGGCATGTCCATCATCGTCAATCTCGATGTGCAGCTGGCGAAACGGAAGATGAAGCTCAACGAGCTGTCGGAGACCGTCGGCATCTCTCCGCAGAACCTCTCGGTATTGAAGACGGGTAAGGCGAAAGCGATCCGTTTCTCCACCCTCGACAAGCTCTGCAGCACTCTCGAGTGCACGCCTGGAGATCTCTTGGAGTACAGGCCGGACGACTGATTCGTCGCCTGCGCCACCGCCTGCAGACCAGAGACAGCGCGAGACCGCATATCCCGACGGCGGGTCTTACCGAAAACCGAGAACAGCGACGCCCGTGGCGAGTGATCGGGTAAGATTGAATGCACCAAAACCGTTCCGATGCGACAGTTGGAGGTTGGTTGAACGACGAAAGGGTATCGCTGTACCGACAGGCAGTAGAGGCGCTCCGCAGAGGACAGTTCGACGTCGACATCCCGGTTGGAGCGCCAGATGCTATTTCGGATCTCGGGACGGCCCTGCGGGGCCTGATCGAGACGCTGAGGAAGGATCGTGAACAATCCGCAACCCTGGCGAATGTCACAAAGAGCGTCAACGAGGGCTTGGTGATTGACGAGGTCCTGGACCACGTATACGAAAACTTTTTTTCTTTGATTCCCTACCATCGAATAGGACTCGCGCTGATCGAGCAGGACAGGGAAACAGTGCGCGCCTTTTGGGCCCGCTCGGAGGTATCGGATATCAGGCTTCCGGTAGGCTACAGCGCCGGCCTCGCCGGCAGCAGTCTCGAGTCGATCATCCGTACCGGGCGGCCTCGAATTCTCAACGATCTGGTCGGCTACCTCGAGAATAATCCCAAATCCGACTCGACGCGACGCATCGTGGAGGAAGGGATTCGCTCGAGTCTCACGTGTCCGCTGATGGTGAAGGGCGAGCCAGTCGGCTTCATCTTCTTTTCGAGCACCGAACGGAACGCCTATCGGGAAGAGCATCAGGAGATCTTTCTGAAGATTGCGGATCAGCTCGCTTTGGCGCTCGAGAAGGGCCGTATCTACAAGGATTTGCTCGACACTACTGCGGCACTCCGCAAGGCCCGAGACGCCCTCGAAACCGAAGCAACACGAGACAGCCTCACCGGGCTGTGGAACCGGCGTTCGATACTGGAGTTGCTGCGGCGGGAACTCGCACGGGCGGAGCGCGAACAACAACCGCTGTCCGCGATCATGATAGATATCGATCACTTCAAACAAATCAACGATCGCGTCGGTCATCCCGCGGGTGACGAAGTGCTCAGAGAGGTGACTGGTCGGGTGACTTCGGCCCTCCGGACGGCCGACATTCTCGGGCGAATCGGGGGAGAGGAGTTCTTGATCATCCTGTGCCCGGGCGACGAGCAGACGGCCTTTGACGTCATGGAGAGGGCGCGTCGGGCGTGCGAATTGGAGCCGTTTCGCATTGATTCTGGCGAACTTGACGTGACCATCAGTCTTGGGGCGGCAGTGGTCGAAGAATGCGAAGATATAGATTATTCAGAGATCCTCAAGACTGCGGATCACGCTCTCTACCGTGCGAAAGAAGGCGGGAGGAATCGATCCGAGGCCGAGAAGATGTGAGTTGATCAGACACGATTGGAGACGGTGTGGCCACCATTCACTTGAATGCCGATCCCGGCGATTTCGCCGGCACGGTTCTGATGCCCGGCGATCCGTTGCGGGCGAAGTACATCGCGGAGGCCTTTCTCGAAGGTGCCCGGTTGGTCACCGACGTCCGCAACATGCTCGGTTTCACCGGGACGTATCGTGGGCGGGAAGTATCCGTCATGGCCCACGGGATGGGCATCCCCTCGGCGTCGATCTACTGTACCGAGCTGGTCAGAGACTTCGGTGTCGAACGAATCCTCCGGGTCGGGAGCTGCGGAACCGTCCACCCGGACGTCGAGCTCCGCGACATCGTGATTGCGATGGGTGCGTCGACGGATTCAGGCGTCAACCGGATGCGCTTCGGCGGCTACGACCTGGCGGCAATCGCCAGCTTCGATCTCCTGAGAAAAGTCGTGCGCACGGCCGAGGAGCAGGGGCTCCGCTTCCACGTCGGAAACGTCTTTTCGGCCGATCTCTTCTACCCGGCCGACACCTCGCAGCTCGAGTTGATGGAGAGAAACAACATCCTCGGTGTCGAGATGGAAACCGCCGGCATCTACGCGATCGCCGCGGAGCTCGGTGCCGAGGCGCTGGCGATCTGCACCGTGAGCGACGACATCAAAACCGGTGCGAAGCTGTCGTCCAAAGAGCGCCAGACATCCTTCGATGCGATGATCGAGCTGGCCCTGGATGCCGCGGTGCCAGCCTGACGGGGAGCCGCAACCGTTGTTGACGGAAAGCGTTGGAATTGCCCCCGGGCGGGCGGGGCCGATCAGCCGCGATCGAGACCCAGGAACCTGAAACCGGACTCCTCGAAGTCCTCGACCATCGCCGGATTGACGCTTCGAATGCTGGCGAGAAGGCTGTGTGCCTCGGCGTCCTTGCCGTCGGTAAGCAGAGTTTCTGCGAGCAGCATGCGGTTGTAAAGCTTGTACATACCGTCATCCACTGCGATAAAGGTCAGGAGCTCATCGGCCGCCTGAAAACGCTGCTGAGCTGCGGGGAGATCCCCTTCGAATGCTGCCCGAATGCCCTGCATGTGGAGGAGACCCGCCCGGAAGGCTCTCACGAGTTCCCCGTTGCCGTCTTTCTCCGCGTCGATGAGGAGGCCCATCGCCTCGTCTTCGATGGTTCTGGCCATCCTCCAATCACCGGTCTCGCAGGCTGCGCGGTGGGTGAGGAGAGCGGAGAGTCCGTCGAAGAACCCTTCGACGCACGGACCGTCGTGTTGGTCGAGAATCTCCTTCCATCGATCCTTCGCCGCCATCTCCGCGTAGGTCGCACGGCAGCTCATCTTGCGCAGGCGAGGCTCTGGCATGCCGGTGGCGGCAGCGCGATCGATCACCCCCCGAACCGCAGCGAAATCTCCGGTGTACGACTTCAGGACGGCGAGGTGCTCGTACGAAGCCCAGAAGTCAGGTCTGACCTCGATTGCCTTCTCGAACGACTCCTCGGCTTCGCTGTAACGGCCGATCGTCATGAAGAGCTCGCCGAGCGAGTCGTGAGGGTTCGCCTGTTCGGGGGCGATGAACCGGTAGCTCTTGAAGCTCTCCTCAGCCTCGTTGAATGCGGTTTGCATCATCTTGATATATCCGAGGGCGTTGTACGCGACCACCCAGTTCGGATCGATCGCCAAGAGCTCTTGGTAGAGACGTTCCGCTTCCTCGAGATGTCCGGCGCGCCAGGCCCTCCCGGCCTTCCACGCGAGCGGGTACGGATCGTTCGGAATTTCCTCGATGCACGCATCCAGTATCCGCGCGGACTCATCTCCCTGATCGTTCCAAGCTGCGCGCCAATAGCTGATCATGCACCGCTCTCGCGCCGTTACCGACGAAAGATCAGCCTTCAGCACCTCTTCGGTGAGCTGTCTCTGTTGCTCCGATTCGTCCGGCCGCATCATCTGGGAAAGGCGCCACTTTGCCACCAGAAAGTCGGAGTCGAGCTCGAGGGCGCGCCGGAAATGTTTGGCAGCCTCTTCGGTGTAGACTTTGCGCAGAGCGTCTTCTCCGGCTGTGAACTCGGCACTTGCGTCGGCGGAAGAAGATGTCCACTCGGGGTCCCTTGGGAACGCGACCAGCGTCAGGCCTGCCGCTACCAGTACCACGGATACGAGAATCGCCCAGAACCAGCGTTTCATGTGGTCTCCGCTCGTCTTGTGTGTGTCGACACGAGTCCACGCAGTTTTAGCGTGTTCACCACCTGATCATACGAAATCATGTCGTTCGAGTTTCGCAGCCCAGGCCGGAAATTGACCGTCAGGACAACCGGATTGTTGTTGGTTTTCTCTCTCCGCGATATTCTCGAAAGTGGATCAAAGGGGGGAAGTCATGACGAAAGAACGGCGCTCCGGGGTCGACCGTCGCAAGGGAGAGCGCAGAAGTGGCGTCGACCGACGTCTCCACGATCTTGGCGCCGGACCGGACGGCACCGACCGCCGGAACGGGGCAGAGCGGCGCAAGGGTGAGCGTCGTAGTGGCGTCGATCGTCGCCATCAGCGCGGAATTCAGAACAACGGCTGACCTTCGACGCACCAAGGCATCAACGGCATAGAGGGCACGGAATCACGGGAAAAGCCGCCCCGAGAGGAGAGGCTGTCGATTCCGGCGGCTTAGCGGTTGTATTAATCGAGGATGACCTGATCCTTGAGCGATACCAGGATGCAGACGAACTCGTCGATCTCGTCCTGGCCGTAGCCCATGGTCTTCATGGCCGTGATGATGTCACCACCGGCAGAGAGGAAATCCGCATCCGTCAGCTTCAGATTGGCATGGGCTGCGGGCATGGATCGCCCGGCGTACTTCTGCGGCCCGCCAGTGCCGGCGGAGGCGAAATCGGCAACCGATGTGGCCAACCTCTCGCTGTCGACGTACTCGAATAGATCTTTGATGTCCGGGTTGACCTTGTGCAGGCGAACGACCTCTCGCGTGAAATCGTTGATCTTTTCGTACCCGCCAAGCCGGTCGTAAAGCGGTCTTTCGGCCTGCCTCTGGGCACGCGCCTGGGCGGTGTCGGTGCACATCTGCTGCAACCCGGCCATCTGCTCGGCGACGGTCGGAGTGTCGTTGGCGAATGCCGCGCCTGCGGCCAGCGTTGCCGCAACGAAAATGCTGAGAATCAATGTGGATTTCGATTTCATGTGTCGTCCTCTTTTCCTGCGGGTTTTTGTTGTACTGGCGTCAATATAGCCAGAATGAGACGCAATTGCAAATTTTAGTGAAAAGATCATCATGCAATCGTCGGTGTCGCGGGGCCAGTGAACGACCGAGTCCGAACTAGATCCCGGCTGCGTGCCGTTCCACTTCGGACCACACTCGCAGGAGATTCCCGCCGGTGATCTTGCGGATCTCCTCATCGCTCAGGCCACGCCGGAGAAGCTCCTCGATCAGCGCCGGGTACGCGGAAACGTCCTCGAGGCCGGTCGGCGTGTCCGAGATACCATCGAAATCGGAGCCAACGCCGACATGATCGACGCCGACCAGCTGAATGATGTGCTCGATGTGATCGGCGACGTCGCTGACCGTCGTTTCGACCTTCGGATTCTCTTGCCAGTAGCGGTCGATCCGCTGGTTGAACTCGGGGCTCCCCATCGCGACCTGGTTCTCTTCCATGAAGGTTCTCATGGTGGCCCACAGATCGGTCGACTGTTTCTGGGCAGCCTCGTTGAGGAAGCCGGGAGCGAAGGCGATCTGGATGACGCCACCGGCCTCGGCCAGGCGGGTGATCATATCGTCGGTCATGTTCCGTTCGAAGCCGGGTGTGAAAAAGCGGCAGCATGAATGCGACGCGATCATCGGTGCAGTGGAGATCTCGATCGCCTGGTAAAAGGTCTCGTCGGTGACGTGCGAGATGTCGACCATGATGCCGAGGCGATTCATCTCAGCCACGACCTCACGGCCGAACGGGCTGAGTCCGTTCCACCGTCGGTCTTCGGAGTAGGAGGAGTCACAGATCAGGTTGGGCTCGGAGTGGGCGAGCGTCATGTAGCGCACACCTCGGTCGAAGAAATGTCCGAGGGCGCCAAGATCGTCCTCGATGGCGGCTCCGTTTTCGATCCCCATCGGCAGGGCGAATACGCCCTCCGAAAAGAGCCGCTGCACGTCGTCGACCGAGCGCGCGACGGCGAAATCACCGGGCGCCTCCTCTTCGATACCCTCGACCAAATCGATCAGTTTGTCCGCCAGCTCGCGGGCGCCGTCCTTCTCCTGCAGCGAAGCCGGCACGTAGATCGACATGAAGGCGGCGTTCAGGCCCCCCTGGCGCGCACGAACGAGGTCAAAATGACCGCCCTCGGTGCGGACCGCGACATCTTCCGGCTTTTCGTTCAGCCGGTATGGAAGGTCGATGTGGGTGTCGAGAATCAGGGTGTCCTGGGCGAGGCGCTCCGCCCGGGCTCTGAGGTCGGTCTCGGTCGCAGGCGGTTTCTGAGCTGCCTGCCGACACCCGGAGGTCAACGCCACGCAGGTGAGAACTGCCGCGATGCTGAATTTTTCGAATTTCATGCGCCCCCCTTCGACCGTGAAGTGTACTCCTGCCCGAGGGGAAACGGGTGCCAATTGGTGCGAATCGCTTTCCTCCAACGTCAGGCGAAGAAATTCGCTTCGGTTCGGCTTCCACGTCGGTTGGATTCAGTTCGATTGGGGTGGAACGGCGGGCAGCGTGGGCAATTCAAAGGTCGAGGACGGACGCCCGGCGGCGTTGAACTCGGCCATGGTGCCCACGAAGAAGCCGAAGGAGCGTTGCACGAGGCCCCCCGCCTCGTCGGTGATGATCCGCTTGTTGTACTCGCCCCAGATGCGGCCGAAGCGATCCAGGGGCACGAGGGCGTCCCCCTGACGTTCGAAGAACTCACGGTGGAGGAACCCCTTCGCGTCCGGGGAAAGGGTCGAGGTCGCTACACGTCCATTGGCCGGATACTCGACGACCAGTACGCCGTCGCTGACTTCCAGTGGTGGAGCACCGTCGACACCGAATTCGATGAAGGCCCAACCGCCGAAACCTTCCGGGAGCACATGGCGTTCCGGCGGAGAGCTTTCGATCCCCATCGCATTCTGCACGTTGTGCAGGCGTTCCACGCTGAAAACGTAGCGAAAAAGAAAGAACACCGCTGCGCCAATCAGCAGCAGCACGGCCGCAATGATACCCAGAGTCCGTCCGAGGTCCACGTCTCCTCCGCAGCAGCTTCTGTATTCATACGAAATCGTGCACCGAAAGATGCACTGTTCATCGTGCGATCGGGGGGGTTACACTCGCCGCCAGGCGCGTGAGAACGGCTCGACTCCTCAGAAACAGGCGGCTGTCGTGGAGTCGGTGGCTGGAGGGTGTGATGGGAACCCGTCGTGATCGTCGAACGGTCGAAACTCTGGTGCTGTCGATCGGTGTGTTGGGGTTCGTGCTGACAGGATGTGCGTCGGCCCCGGCCGAACTGCCGAGGGTGAGTCCTGTACAAACTATCGTCTTCGTTCACGGCGCCTGGGGCGGCGGATGGCAGTACGTCAGGGTGGAGCCCCTGCTCGAGCGGGCGGGGTACAGGGTGTACCGCCCGACCATGACCGGGCTCGGCGAGAGGGTTCACCTTGCCGGCCCCGAGGTCGACCTGTCGACGCATATCGAGGACATCGTGAATGTGTTCGAGTTCGAGGATCTTCACGATGTCGTGCTAGTGGGGCACAGCTACGGCGGTATGGTGATCGCCGGAGTTGCGGATAGAGCTCCCGAACGGATCGCGAAGCTCATCTACTTTGACGCAATCCTGCCCGAGGACGGCGACTCGGTCGAGCGGCTGTTTGGCGACGCCATAAACGACATGGCGATTGCGGGTGCCGACGGCGCAGAGCCATGGCAGCTGGTTCCGCTGTGGGTGGAGGAGGGGAAGAAACCGCCGGTCGATGTTCCACAGCCGATCCGTACCTTCACCGAACAGATCGTGCTCGCCAATCCGGACGCCGGGGAGCTCCCGGCAGCCTACCTTCTGACAGTCGAAGCGGGCAAGGAAACCGACACCTTCGATGTCTTTGCCGACCGCGCCCGCGCACGCGGCTGGATGGTGTTCACAATGGAGGGCGGCCACAATCCCCATTGGTTCCAACCCGAGGAATTCGTAGACGTGCTGGTACGAGTCATGCGAGAGGGAGGCTGAGGGGAGGAAGGGCGTGGACGCGGGTGAGTTGATTCAAAGACTGAAAAACCGGACTGTTGTGGAGATCGATCGTGATGATCTTGCGGAACTCGTCGATGTGTTCGAATCGATGAGGGCGGTCGACACGGGCCTCGCCGGGTGGATTCGCATCCTTTCCCACGACGGTGAGATCGTCGTTCAGGAGGAGACGCCCGAGCGAACGATACTCGTGCGGAGATTCGATTCTGCCGAGCAGGCCGGGGCATTCGTAGACCGTCGGCTCGCCGACTACGACCGCATGTGGAACGGGTGCGGCTGCAAGATCGATTACCACGAATAGGGGGATTCCATGCGTCGATTTGTTGCGATTCTGGCGTTTGTCGTGCTGGCTGGAGCGGCCTGGGCCGGGGACGATCCGAAGTCCATAGCCGGTGATCCGAGGATCGAGGACGCGATTGCGGCCTGGGCCGCGTGGGTCGAAAACGACCTCGGAGAATCCGGCGTCCCAGCGGCTTCCTATGCTTTCGTCCATGGGCAGGAGGTCCTGGCCTCCGGGGGCATTGGCCTCGCCGACCCTGCCTCCGGAAAGAAGGCCGACGAGAACACGTTGTACTCGATCTGCTCGATCTCCAAGCTCTTCACCTCGATCGCGGTCATGCGGCTCCGTGACGCGGGTGCGCTGGATCTGGACGATGGCATCGGCGAGCACCTGTCGTGGTTCGATTCGCTGACCGACGCGCATCCGGACGACGAGCCGATCTCGATCCGCAACGTCTTGACCCACTCGGCGGGTTTACCGAGGGAGTCGGACTCGCCGTACTGGTCCGGCCCCGACTTCGACTTCCCGACCTCCGAGCAGATCCGTGAGCGGTTGGGCACGCAGGAGACGCTCTATCCGTCGGGCCGGTACTTCCAGTACTCGAACCTCGGCATGGCCCTCCTCGGGGAGGTCGTCGCCGAGAGCTCCGGCCGCACGTGGTCGGAGGTCGTACAGCAGGACATCCTGGCCCCGCTCGGCATGACCGATACCTACACCTCGGTGCCCGAGGCCTCCGAGACCGGCCGACTCGCTGCCGGGTTCGCCGCCCGGCGCGGGAGCCCGGAACGCGAGCGGCTCGGGCTGTTCGACTGCGAGGGTATCGCACCTGCGGCGGGGATGGCATCGACCGCCTCCAACCTGGCGAAATTCGCCCGTTGGCAGCTGCGCCTGCGTGCGGAGGGGGGCGACCAGGTGCTGCGTGCGTCGACCTTGCGCGAGATGCAGCGCGTCCACTGGGTCGACCCCGACTGGAAGACCACCTGGGGCCTGGGCTTCTCGGTGGTGCAGCGGGACGGCTCGACCTGGGTGAGGCACGGTGGCGCTTGTCCCGGCTACTACACCGAGTTCGCCATCCTTCCCAAGGAGGAGCTGGGCATCATCGTGCTGACCAACGCGATCGGATCGAATATTTCGCACTATGTGCGCAAGGCGAAGGCGGTGCTCGCGCCCGCGGCGGAAGCCGCCACGAGCGAATCCGACGAACTTCCCGAGAGGGGTGCGGATCTCGATCGCTTCACCGGTGTCTACGATTCGGTGTGGGGACGGGACGCAATCATTGGCTGGAAGGATGGGCTTGCGGTGGTCCGGCTGGGGAGTCGAGAAATCGATCCGGAGGTCTGGATTCAGCCGCTGAAACGGGTCGAGGGCAACGTCTTCCGCCGTGTGCGCGCGGACGATGAGAGCCTGGGCGAGGAGTGGATCTTCGAGACCGACGAGGACGGCCAAGTCGTGTCCGTCACCGCGCACAGCTTTCCGATGCACCGCGTGCGGTAGAGGTCGCGAGAGCCCCGCCCTTCCGCATTCGTGACTTCGTGGTTGGTGCGGGCTACGATGTCGGCGGAGTTTGATGGGGGAGGTTCGTTGTGAGAATCGCTTGTTGTTCGCTGGTGTGCACCGCACTGTTCGTGTCGCCCCTCCTGCCGGCTGAGGAGTCCCAGACGCTGCAGCCGGAAGATGAGATGAAACAGGTGAAGGTGGGGTCGCCAGCCGTCTCGCCGAACGGCGACTGGATCGCCTACTCGGTGACCCGATACTGCCCCAACTCGGAGAAGAACGTCGGGGACATTTTCCTGGTGTCTATCGACGGAACCCAGCGCCGTCAGCTGACCAGTGATCCGGGTGTTGAGAGCGACTACAGCTGGAGCCCGGACGGCTCGACGGTGGTCTTCTCGGCCAAGCGGGGAAATGACGAGAAGAGCCAGATCTATACCATCAGGATCGACGGTGGCGAGGCGCGCAGAATCACGGATGCGGAGAAGGGGGCTGCGAACCCGCTGTGGTCGCCGGACGGGGGCCTCATCGCCTTCACCTCGTCGGTCGGCGAGCTCCACACGGAGGAGCAGCGAGAGGCTTTCGGCGATGTGCGCTACGTGGAACATCCCCGTTTCTATCACCTCGGTCCGGGTTGGGACGACGGTGCGCGCAAGCGAATCTTCGTCATTCCGGCCGACGGCGGTGAGGCCCGGCAGCTGACCGACGGCGAGTGTTCGGACGAGGGCGACCACTCGATGGTATGGAGCCCGGACTCGACCGAGATCGCCTACGTGTCGAACCGTTCGCCGGAGTGGTGGAACACCATCGATACCAATATCTACGTGGTAGATGTCGCTACCGGGAAGAGCCGCCAGCTGACCTCCAACGTCGGCCCGGATCACAGCCCGGCCTACAGCCCGGACGGCAAATGGATCGCCCACCGGGCGAGCTACGAGTACAACTACGAGAGCGAGAACTACAAGATCCACCTGGTTCCGCGCGCAGGAGGCGCACCACGGGTGCTGACCGAAGACCTGGACCGCACCGTGCGATCGATCGCCTGGGGACCGGACAGCGACCGCGTCTATTTCACCGCCTCGAGCCACGGTTCGCGCGACCTCCGGTGGGTCGACATCGATGCCCCCGACCAATTCCACGACGTGACCTCCGGGGAAATCATCTCCAGCTTCAAGGTGATGGACGACGATCGTTTCGTGCTGCACGCGCCGACCGACGTGACGCCGAGTGAGATCTGGGTGGTTATCGGTGGCGAGAAGAAACAGCTCACGACGGAAGCCTCGGAGTGGTGGAAGGGCCGCACGGTGAGCCCGTCGGAGGAGATCTGGGTGAACTCCACCGACGGCGCGAAGATCCAGGGCTGGCTCATCCGTCCGGTCGGCTACCGCGAGGGCTCCAGGGTGCCGTTGATTCTCAGCATCCACGGAGGCCCGCACGGGATGTACGCGCCGAGCTTCCGATTCGACTATCAGCTCCTGGCCAACCACGGGTTCGCGGTGCTCTACGCCAATCCTCGCGGCTCGGACGGCTACGGACAGGCTTTCGCGAACTCGATCCACTCCGACTGGCACACCAAGCCGTTCGCCGACCTCATGGCGTTCGTCGATCACGTGGTCGAGATGGGCGTGGCCGACCCGAAGGCCTTGGGCGTCACCGGGGGGTCGTACGGCGGTTACATGACCAACTGGGTCATCGGCCACACCGATCGGTTTGCCGCCGCCGTCTCCAGCGCGGGCTTGAGCAACATGGTGTCCTTCTTCGGCACCACGGACGAGCAGTTCTTTGCCGAGAAGGAGATGGCCGGCGTGCCGTGGCGCAGCAGGGAGGTCTACCTCTCCAACTCGCCGCTGTGGGCAGCCGAGAGCTTCACCACTCCGACCATGATCCTGCACGGATTCGACGACTGGCGGGTACGCCCGGAGCAGGGCGTGCAGCTGTTCCACGCGCTGCAAAAGATGGGCGTGCCGTCGGTCTACGTCAGCTTTCCCGGTGAGCAGCACGGGGTACGGAAGACGGCTCACCGCGTGTTGCGCGATCGTCTCGCCCTGGAGTGGTTCGCCCACTGGCTGAAGGGGGAACCGGTGGAGCTCGCGACCTATATCCAACCGAGGGCCTATGTTCATCCGCCGACAGCGATGACGTCGAACGACTGAGTTGGTCCGGAAGGCCGGTGGTTGGAGGAAAGACTGAAAAACGAAGCTGGGGGGCTTCAAACGATGCAAAGAACTGCTGCGTGTTTGATTCTGGTTTGTGCCGTCTCGATCTGTGGAACCGACCTCGCGACGGCGCAGAGTGGCGACGACGTCATGAAAAAGCTCGAGGCCGCGGCGGTCATCGAGCAGAAGGTCATGGTGCCGATGCGGGATGGAGTCCGGCTGGCGACCGACATCTACCGGCCGAAGGAAGCTGAAGGCCCCGTACCGACGATCTTTTTGCGCACGCCGTACAACTTCAACCCCTACCGTGACGGCGAGCTACGAACCAGGGGCCTGAAATCGATCCTCGAGGGCATCGAGCGCGGCTACGCGTACGTCGTGCAGAACGAGCGGGGCAGGTATTTCTCGGAAGGCGAGTGGGACATCCTCGGCCCGCCGAAGACCGATGGCTACGACACCCTGACTTGGATCGCCGAGCAGCCGTGGTCGAACGGCAAGGTCGGGACCATCGGATGCTCGTCGTCGGCGGAGTGGCAGATGGGCCTGGCCGCCCTCGACCATCCCGCCCACGCGGCAATGATTCCGCAGGGCTTCGGTGCCGGCATCGGCCGGGTCGGGCAGTTCTACGAGCAGGGCAACTGGTATCGGGGGGGTGCCGAGCAGATGTTGTTCTTCTCGTGGCTCTACGGGGTTCAAAACACGCAGCGGCCGACCTTTTCCAACGACATCCCGCGTGAGGACATCGTGCGTCTTTCACACTACTTCGACCTCGCTCCCGAAATGCCGGAGGTCGACTGGGCCGAGGCGTTCTGGCACCTGCCGGTCGAAGACCTGATGCGCAGCGTCGACGGCCCGAAGGGCATATTCGCCGACCCGGCCCCGGTCGCGACCGGCGGGCGCATGATCCAGCGGACGCCCGACGACCCTGCCTGGTACAAGGGCGGCCTGTGGCACGACGACGAGCCGTTCGGTGTGCCCAGCCTGTGGTGGATGTCCTGGTACGACGTCTCCATCAGCCCCAACCTGGCTCTCTTCAATCACGTCAGGGAAAACGCTGCCGATCGGGAGGTTGCCGAGAACCAGTATGCGCTGATCGCGCCGGTCGGCCACTGCGGGTACCGCCGCGCCAAAGAGGAGACGATCGTCGGCGAGCGCGACATGGGCGACGCCCGGTTCGAGTACGACGAGCTGACCTACGACTGGTTCGACTACTGGCTAAAGGGAGAGGACAACGGGGTCCTCGAATCGACACCCAGGGTCCAGTACTACCTGATGGGAAAGAACGAGTGGAAGTCCTCGTCGTCGTGGCCGCCGGAGGGGGCCGAGATGGCGACCTTCTACCTCGACAGCGGCGGGGAGGCCAACAGCGTCTTCGGAGACGGCCGTCTGACGGCCGAGATGCCGGGAGCCGAGACCACCTCGGACAGCTTCACCTACGACCCCTACAACCCGGTGCTGTCGCGTGGCGGAAACTTCTGCTGCATGGGCAATGCGGTCACACCCGGGTCCTTCGACCAGCGCCGCGTCGAGGCTCGCGCCGACGTGCTCGTCTACTCCACGGATGTGCTGGAGGAGGGCGTCGAGGTATCGGGCCCGGTCGAGGTGACGCTCTATGTGTCGTCGGATGCGCGGGACACCGACTTCACCGTCAAGCTGGTCGATGTGTACCCGGACGGCCGGGCCTACAACCTGGACGAGACGATACTCCGCGCCCGCTACCGTGATGGGTTCGACAGGCAGGTGTTGATGGAAAAGGGCGAGGTCTACGAGTTGAAGCTCAGCCCGATGTCGACCAGCAACTACTTCGACGCGGGGCACCGCATCCGGATCGAGGTCTCGAGCAGCAACTTCCCCCGCTTCACCCGCAATCTCAACACCGGCGGGCGGAATTACGACGAAACGGAAGGGGTGGTCGCGCACAACATGGTGCACCACTCGGCGGATTACCCTTCGCGCATTCGGCTGCCGATCGTGAGGGAGTAGCAGCCGGAGGCGGCACTCTCCATGCAGTGGGTTATGGTCGGT
>JAJDNM010000153.1 GCA_022340665.1 Acidobacteriota bacterium
TAGTTGGGAACGTCCACCGAAGACTCGGAGCGCATCACGAAGCTGTCCTCGCCTCCGGCAAAATCCACGAATATCTCGTAGCGTTCCGGGTCACAACGGAAGAGGCGCTCGTTCTCGCCGGTCTCCAGGGAGCGCAGGTCGAGGAACGGCCGGTCGCCTTCCTTGGTGGCACCGCTGCCCGAGAAGTAGACCGCGTCACCCTTCTGGTGCAGCACACGCTCGCCGTTGGGTAGGGCGCGAGTCAGGGGGGAGCCGGGTGAGTTGTATCGGTCACTTTCGTTGAGGTCGAACCACAGCCGTGAGGTTCCCTTATCGACATCCAGGAGCCAGGTGTAGCGCCAGCGTTTGATGCGCTCGCGTTGGGTGAGCATCAGTGTGCCGCCCTCGGCGCCCCACCGGAGTTGCGAGGTGAGGATGCGGTGCTCGGCCCTGAAGACCTGCTCAGGTTCGCCGGTGAAAGGTGCGTCGAGCCGCATGAGTCGGTCGCGGTGATCGGCCTCGGCGACCGGGTTACCGCCGTCCAGAGCCTCGACCCAGAACAGCTCGTGCGGCGCGGTGGCACGCCACGATGCAGAGCGCGGTCCGAGCGGCACGCCGTGGATGGGCACCTCGTCGGCCAGGGGCAGGGAGGCGACGGTAGCCACCTTCTTGCCGGTGGCGTCCCACACCTCCACCTCGCTGGCGAAGCGCCACCAGGGCACCGCGTGGGACCAGGGACCCACCAGGTACTCGACGAGCAGGTACTCGCCGTCGGGCGAGAAATCGGCGGTGGTATAGGCGGCGGGTTTTCCGAGGATCTCGAGCGTGCCGGCATTTGGCTCCACCACCGCCAGCTCGGAGGTCATGTAGTAGGAGAAGAGGGCGTCGTCGTGGGCGGTCTCGAGCAGGTTGCGCGACTCGTAGGTGGAACGGCTCTTGGCGCCTTTGCCCTCCTGGATCTCCGGGCCGGCGGGAATCGGTGGCGGCTCGGGCGGCGCGCCCCGATCCGGCACGCGAAGGACCAGCAGGTGCTTCTGGTCCGGCGTCCAAACCACCCCGGTGCCGAGCAGCGGGTTGACGGCCACGCGGTCGATTTTCTTCAGATCGCCGGCGATCGAGCCGACCCACAGGCCCAGGTGGTCGGCCTCCCTGACGGTGAGGGCGAAGTGGGTGCCGTCGGCGGTCCAGTCGACGCCGAGGACCTCGAGATCTTCCGGCAGCGGGAGAGCCTTTTCAGCGCCTCCCTCGACCGTAACGAGGCGAGGAGAGGTGGCGCCGTGCCGCCCGTGGTAGTAATTGACGGTCGGGTTGACCCGGATGCCGGCCAGCTTGTGCATGGGCCCGGCCATCTCGGCCAGCGGCGGGTAGAGCACCGGATCGGCCAGCAGCAGGTGCTCACCCGTGAGCGACGTCCACACCCACGGCAGCTGGGGCGCGTACAGGACCTCCATGATCTCCCGGGGCGGCGATTGCCATCCCTCTGTCGGCTGGGTCGGGATGTCGGTGGCGATGGCGACGGGAATGAACATCAATATCGCGACGACGAACGTGCTCACGACTCGGTACATGGCTCGCCTCCTCGGGTCAGGGTGGGCCGTTCGGATCGACCAGCAACGGCGCCGTTCTCGGGACGGTGGTCGACGGATCTTCGGCAATTTCAACTGACCACGTCAACCTATCCCGGACTCGAGGAGAGAGTCAACGGGTTTCGTGAGAAATTCGGCTCAGGAACGAGAAGCCGATGAGTTTCTCGAAGAACTCGCGGAGGCGCCCGCGTCGGTACCCTCTGCTGCCGTTGTTTGATCACCGATCGCGGCTCTAGTCATGCGGTGCCTCCCCCCAGTGAGAAAAAAATACTTGACAGTACGACAAATATAATTTACTTTATGTAAAGTATTTTTGACCTGGGTGTTGGGGTGTGCCGCATGAAGAAGGTCATCCAGAATCAGATCCGCAGGCTGCGCTTCGAAAACGGTGAGATGACGCAGCGGGAGCTGGCCCGTCGGTCGGGCTGCACCCGGCAGACGATTCATGCCATCGAAGCGGCCAAGTACGGGCCCTCTCTGGAGCTCGCATTCAAGATTGCCGAGGTCTTTGGGGTCGGTATCGAAGAGGTATTTCAGTTCGAGGATTTCTCGAAAGCAGAGACCGAGTTCCACGAATGAACGCGAAGACCCTTGTGTATCCGTTGCGGAGGTTGTCATGAACGAAATCAAAGTCCCAAGGATGCTGCTCGCAGGTGTGGTCATGTTCGTTGTGTGGATAGCGGTAGAGATCCTGGTGGAGCATGTTCTCGCTCAGGTCTTCTTCGGGCAGACCAGCGCGGAGATGTGGCTGGAGGCGATCGAAATGCCTCTTCTGAGCGGTCCGAATTACTGGATCAACAGCTTTGTTGCTGTTTTCAACTGCACGATCATGATCTGGCTCTATGCCTCGCTGCGTCCGATGTACGGCGTCGGGACGAAGGCGGCGCTCATCGCGTCCGCGTTTTTCATCGCCTGGCTGATCTCGTTGTTCGTCAATCTGGCCAACCTGGGTCTGATCCCTGCCCGGCTCGCATTCCTCGAGGCGTGCTTCGAATCGATCGAGCTTCCGATCGCGATGATTGCCGGTGCTGGAGTGTACGAGGGGAAACAGAAGGGCGATCGGGAAGCCGGATAGACCGGGGCTGACGGCCGGCGCACCGGTATGATGCGTGGATGGCGGCATTCAGTCGGATCGTTGTGCTTTTCACCGTTGCGGCTGCCTTGGCCTGCGGCGGCGCGCACGAGATCGAAAACGTCCTGCTGGTCAGCATCGACACCTGCCGGGCTGATGCGCTCGGGTGTTACGGGAGCGACACAGGCGCCACCCCGAATCTCGATGAATTTGCCGCCGGAGGAGTGCTCTTCGAGACTGCGATCTCGCCGGTGCCGATCACGATGCCGGCCCACAGCTCGCTCTTCACCGGGCTGAACCCCCAGCACCACGGCGTGCGCGGGAACCTCCGCCACCGTCTCGATCCCGGCCTCACGACACTGGCCGAGACCCTCGCCGAGAGGGTCGACAGCTCCGTCGGTGTTATCAGCTCGCGCGTTCTCGACCGCCGGTTTGGCATTGCGCAGGGATTCGACCACTGGGACGACGAATTGGTGGCGACGCGCCGCAGCATCTTCGGTGCCGAGCGGCGCGGTGGTGAGACGATGGACCGCGCCATAGGCTGGCTCGAATCGCACGCGGAAGGTTCCTTCTTCCTCTTCGTTCACCTCTACGATCCGCACGAGCCGTATGAGCCGCCGGAGCCCTGGGCCTCTCGGTTTGCCGACAATCCCTACCTCGGCGAGGTCGCCTATGCCGACGCCGAAATCGGTCGCCTGCTCGAGACGCTGCACGAGCTCGGCTTGGATGAGAGCACCGCGGTGGTGGTGGTTGGCGATCACGGTGAGCTACTCGGTGAGCACGGCGAGCTCACCCACACCTACTTCGTCTACCGCAACGCGGTTCGGGTGCCTCTCATCATGCGTGTCCCGGGCGTCGCCGGTGGCCGCCGAATTGCAGGCACGGTCGGCCTGGTGGACGTGATGCCGACCCTGCTCGGGCTCCTCAGGGTTTCTCCGGTGGAAGGGGATGGGCGCGATCTTTCCGGGCTGCTTCGGGGTGAAGTCGAAGGCGACCCCGAGCGCCCGATCTACTGCGAGAGCCTGACTCCGACCCGCTACGGCGCCAACCCGCTGCGCGCCGTCGCCACCTCGAGGCGGAGCTTCATTCGCACCAACCGCCCGGAGCTCTACGATCTGGTTCCGGATCCTGAAGAATCCGACAATCTGGTGGACGAGCGGCCGGACGAGGCCAGGCGGTGGGGAGCCGTGCTCGCCGGCATGATCTCGGAGGGCACGGCGGCCGACTCCGATCCGACGATCGACGTCGATCCGGTGGTTGCACACCAGCTGGCCGCCCTCGGCTACATGAGCAGCGCGATTGACACCGATGTCGACCTCGACCCCGAGCGCCCCGATCCCAAGGATTTCATCGCTCTCCACGTCGCTCACCAGCGCACCTTCCTGGCGATGGCCGCTGGTCGGTGGGACGAGGCAGAAGCGGAATGTCTCAAGGTCCTCGAGACCTCGCCCGACTTTTATGAGGCAGCCGGAAACCTGGCAAAGATCAAGGTCGGCCAGCGGCGCTGGGCCGAAAGCCTGCCGTTGCTCGACCGTGCCCTCGCGCTCAAGCCCGATCAGTACGAGATCGTGCACGACCAGGGACTGGCCCTGACCGAGCTTGGTGAGCTCGAGGAAGCAGCCGATGCGTTTCGCCGCGCGGTCGAGCTCGACCCGTCACCGCCGACCGGCGAGCTCAATTTGAGCAGGGCGCTTTTCAATCTTGGCAAGACCCGGGAAGCACTCGAGCTTGCCCGCTCGGTGGCAGAAAAGGCCTCGAATGACCCCGCGATGCTGCGATTGCTTGGTAGCCTGCTCCTCGATTTCGGCCAGGGCGAGCCGGCAGTGCCGGTGCTCGAGAATACCGTGATGCTCGACCCCGACGACCTCGAGACTCGCAACACGCTCGGTCTTCTACTGGCAAGCTCTGGTGATTTCGATGCCGCCCGCACTCAGTTCGAGATGATGCTCGAATACGATCCCGGCCACGCCGGCGCTCACCTCAACCTCGGGATGATCGCTCTCCAGCAGGGCCGGGACATGGAGGCCCTCAGGGCGGCTGCGACCCACTTTTCCGAGGCCGTGCGGCTCGATCCGAACCTGCCTGCCGGCCATCTCAACCTCGCGATTACCTACATCGAACAGGGCCGAACCGGTGAGGCAATGGCCAGCCTGCGGCGTTCACTCGAATTGGAGCCGAACCAGCCCGCCGCCCTCGATCAGCTGGCGTGGCTGCTGATCGACGCCGGCGATCCCCGCCTTCGCGACCCAGCCGAGGCGGTCGAGCTGGCCGAGCGCGCTTGCGCGCTGACCCGTTTCCAGGAACCGTCGCTGCTCTCGACATTGGCCACGGCGCACGCAGCTTCAGGCAATACAAAGCAGGCAGCGGCGGTCGCTCGCCGGGTCGGCGAGATCGCGCGTTTCCAGAACAGGCCAGAGCTCGTCCGGCAGCTCGAACACGATCTCGCCACCCACGCGGCGGCCCCCGAGACTGATTGAGGTCAGGTCGAGGTCCAGGCTTCCAGGCGCTCTTCCAGCTCGCGTTTGAGCTGATCCTTGGCCGGTTGCGCCTGCCGATAGATCTCGTCGGCGCGGTAGAACTGCAGCGTTCGAAAATCTTTCAGCATGGGCTTGAGATATATGTCGGGGTGGCGGGCCTCGAGCTCGCGTCGCACGATCGCCTGCTGCATGATCTGGATCGACCCGAAGAGGTTGCTGAAGTAGCCGGGGACCGAACCGTGCTCGGCCGGGCTGCCGCTGTTGATGTCCACCGCGATGACGATGTCGCAGGTGCCGGTCAGAATGTCGAACGGCACCGGATTCACCGTGCCGCCGTCGATCAACACGCGCCCGTCGAGCTCGACCGGAGGAAAGACCCCGGGTAGGGCAAAGCTGGCCTGGATGGCCGGGTGCAGCGGCCCCGAGTCGATGACGACAGCCTGATGTTCCCAAAAATCGGTAGCCACCACGGCGAACGGAATGGCGAGGTCTTCGAAGGTCTCGCATGGCGCTTCCCGACACAGGGTGTCCATGATCGATTCGCTTTTGAGAAGGCCGCTGCCGCGAATGGTGGGGTCGATCATGTCCAACCATTTGGAGAGCTTCTTGTCGGAAAACACGCCCCGCACGGTGTCCTGCTTCGTGATCGCCAGCTGTTCGATTCGGTCCCTGAGTTCGACCGCCGACAGCCCGGAGGCGTACAGTGCGCCGAATACCGCGCCGATGCTGCAGCCCGCGATGCGATGGGGAGTGACACCGAGCTCGTCGAGAGCTTCCAGCATCGGAATGTGAGCGACCCCCTTGGCCCCGCCCGCACCGAGGGCGATCCCGACCGTCGGTGTCGTGTTGGGGGCGCGAGCGTTTTGGTCATCCGGGTTTCGTACCATGACCTTTTCCCTTCGCAACGGGCATCATAACGCTTCCGAATTCAAAGCACGAAAAAGGGCCGCCGACGGCGACCCTCGCATTCGTGTCAGAGGATCGAGGTCAGTGACCGACGACCTTGATGGTGGCGCGGCCGGAAAGAGACGAGCTTGCGGCCTTGCAGGACACGTCGACACTGGCCAGGGCCTTCGGACCGCCCTTGATCTCGATCGCCTCGCTCATTCCGCCAGGCTTGACGTCCATCTCGGTCTCGGTCATCTGGGCGGATCCGTCAGCGAAGTTGAGCTTGACGCTTTCGAAGCGGGTCCAATCGCCGGCCACCTTGAATTTGATCTCACTCACCTCTGCGTTTTTGGTCTTGATCGATAGCTCCTCCGATCCGTTGCTGAAAACCACGGCCTTGGATCCGAGCTTCTGCCAGTCCGCGGCGTTGCCAAGGGTCGAGCTCCCCACAGCCAAAACGACAACCGACACGATCACTGCAAAACGCAAAACGTTTCTCATATTTCATTCTCCCTTTTTAATGCCTTCCCGCTCGATGCATCTGTTCCGGGCGAGCGGGATCGAGTATTTGCTTGTCACCCGTTCTTACGAAAAACAGGCCATTTTGTTCCGGTCTTTTCGGCGGCCGGAGAGCCTTGCAGCTGATGTTCTGGCGAGGGGGGCGCTCGATCCGCAGCCAATCAGGCACTTAGACCCAGGTGAGAGTGAGGCTCGCCTGGTAGGTTTGATCACGCCTGGAGTTTCGCCGGTTCAGTGACTCCCGGCGAACTGGAGCTTCCAGCCGGCGACCGCAGCCGGATCGTAATCCGCGCAGCGGATGGATGCGCGGAAGGCGCGCTCCTGTCCCGCACGCAGCTGATTGACTGAGATCGTGTCGACACAGATGAGCTCGCCTTCGTTGTCGTAGAGACTGATATCGAAGCTCGCGACGTTGTGTGAGACCCCCGAGTTGTTGACCACCACACCCATCACATCGACCCAGCCGCCGTCCGCCGCAGCGTGCTTCAGGCGGCCCTTGAGCTCGAACTCTGCGGGCTCACCAGCCGGTTCGGGCGCGCTCGTGACCGCTGCTCCGCCAATCGCGGCCGGAACCGCGATCGGGACCGGGTCGGCGGGCTGGGTGCCGGGCGTCTGCGCGGGCGCCGGCGTGCAGCCATCAGCAGCGGCGACGGCAAGGGCAACGTAGCCCTCCTTGATGACCTGGGCGAACCCCGTGATCTCGTCACTCGACCACTCGAGCCTGCGCTCGTCTCCGACTCCTCGGATTCCAGTGATTTCGGCCATCAGGTCGTCCACCTGGTCGAGAACCTGGCCCTCTTTCGAGTGGAGCAGGATGACCAGGTTGCCGTGGCGACCGACCTCGGCGCTCTCCAGAGACAGAGGTGAGTCCGGCGGCAGGATGACCCCCGTGTCGATTCTCTCGGTGCAGAGCTCGACGCCGAGGAAGTCTACGGCCGCTCCCGGGGCTGCGGTCAAGCAGATCAAT